>CAZPCE010000352.1:728-3064 GCA_964584915.1 uncultured Arenimonas sp.
CGGCAAGGAATTCTTCCAGGTCGGCGATTGGGTGGTGAGTCAGGACAACAAACTGCTCGCCTATGCTGAAGACACCAGTGGTCGCCGAGAATACGTGATCAAGATAAAAAACCTGGCCACCGGTGAAACCCTCAAGGACAGCATCAAGGATGCCGAGCCGAACCTGGTTTGGGCCGACGACAACAAAACACTGTTGTATGTCGAAAAAGATCCGGTCACATTGCTCAGCAAGCGAGTCAAGGCGCATGTGCTCGGCGATGACGTCAAAAATGCCGCCCTGCTGTACGAGGAAAAAGACGATAGCTACTACATGGGCATCGGTCGCACGACATCGGATAAATACATTTGCATTTCACTCGACAGTACCGTCAGTACCGAACAGCGTTGTGCATTGGCCGCCAAACCGGAAAAATTCGACGTGCTGGCGCCGCGCCAACGCGATTTCGAATACGAGGCCGATCATCTGGATGGTCGCTGGGTCATCAAGACCAATTGGGATGCGCCGAATTACCGTTTGATGACGGCGCCCGACAACAAATGGGGCGACCGCAACCAATGGAAAGAATTGATCGCGCACGACAAGAACACGTTTATAGACAGCTTTGCCGTGTTCAAGAATTTCATTGCGGTTGAAGAGCGTTCCGATGGCTTGCAAAAACTTCGCTATTTCAGTCCGGACGGCAAGAATCCGAGTGAAGTGAAAAGCGACGAGCCGGCCTACACCATGGCTTTGAGCGTCAATGCGGAGCCGAACACCGATTGGCTGCGTTACACCTACAACTCGATGACCACGCCTGCCAGCACGATCGAAGTCAACGTCAAGACCGGCGAAAAGAAAGTATTGAAGCAGGACCCCGTATTGGGTGGCTTCGATGCCAACAATTACGTGACCGAACGTTTGTGGGCAACCGCAAGGGACGGCACGAAAATTCCGGTATCGCTGGTTTATCGCAAAGGGTTCAAGAAGGACGGCACCGCCGCCATGTTGCAATATTCCTATGGCAGTTACGGTATTTCGACCGATCCGCGCTTCAACCTGAGCTCGGTCAGCATGCTTGACCGCGGCATGGTCTATGCCATTGCCCATATCCGCGGCGGCCAGGAAATGGGTCGCGCCTGGTACGACAGTGGAAAATTGTTGAACAAGAAAAACACCTTTACCGATTTCATCGACGTGACCGATTTCCTCGTGAAAGAAGGCTATGCCTCCAAAGATCGAGTCGCCGCGCAAGGCGGCAGCGCTGGTGGTTTGCTGATGGGTGCGATCGCGAACATGGCGCCGGAAAAATACCATCTGATCATCGCGCAGGTTCCTTTCGTCGACGTGGTGACTACGATGCTGGATGAAAGCATTCCGCTGACGACGAACGAATTCGACGAATGGGGCAATCCGAAAGAACAGAAGTATTACGATTACATGCTGTCGTATTCGCCTTATGACAACGTGCAGGCGAAAAACTATCCTTCGTTCTACGTCGGTACCGGCTTGCACGATTCGCAAGTGCAATACTTCGAGCCGGCGAAATGGGTTGCGCGTCTGCGTGCGAAGAAAACCGATAGCAATCCGCTGCTGTTCCGCGTGAACATGGAAGCGGGCCATGGCGGCAAATCCGGCCGTTTCCAGCGCTTCAAGGAAACTTCGGAAGTTTATGCCTTCATGTTCCAGCAGCTAGACGTCAAATAGTCCGCAAGCCATTCGCGGGCGTGTGGTTGAAAAGAACCCCTCTTCGAAAGAAGAGGGGTTCTTTATTCCGGCAAACCCGGTCAAAGCGCGCTAAAATGCCGCATTATTTTTTGCGGACTTTCCCCATGAAACTCGGTTCACTCAAGGCAGGCGGACGCGACGGCACTTTGGTCGTCGTCTCGAAAGATTTAAGCAAGGCGGTCACCGTCGGCGACATCGCCAAAACATTGCAGGCCGCACTGGAAGATTGGGCCAATTCCGCGCCCCGTTTGAATGCCGTGTACGAAGCGCTTAATGAAAGCAAGGCCGAAACCATCAACGGCTTCGAGGTATTTGCATTGAACATGCAGGAACTCGCCGCTCCGTTGCCGCGCGCCTACGAATTTGTCGATGGCAGCGCCTATTTGCCGCATGTCGAACGCGTACGCAAGGCACGCGGCGCCGAAGTGCCGGAAAGTTTCTATGTCGATCCCTTGATGTACCAGGCTGTCAGCGCCGGTTTTTATGGTCCTCGCGATCCGGTCATCGTTCCAAGCGAAGAATACGGCATTGATCTGGAAGCCGAAGTCGTGATCGTCACCGATGACGTGCCGATGGCGGTATCGCCCGAACAAGCGGCTTCGCATATTCAATTGGTCGGCTTGGTAAACGA
>CAZPCE010000353.1:0-3064 GCA_964584915.1 uncultured Arenimonas sp.
GATGATTCACTTGAATGTTGAATTTTCACGGCGGTCCCCTTGATTGCGTAGTTAGGCGTCGGCCGAGGAATTAGTGTTAAACACGCCGTTCCGAAAGGACCAGAGCAACACTCTACCTTCTTCGAGTTCGTGCTCCAACTGAAATTCGCCGCACGGAAAATCGGTAAACTCACCATCGACAACTGCGACCCTGGAAATTGCGCGAACGATCGCTTCAATTTCCGAGACCGCCTCCTCACGCACCGTGCAACCGAAGAATACGAATTCGGAGAAGCCGCCGGCGGTGGAGAAGAGCCAAGCCTGTCGGTAGCTTTGAGCCAAGCTCACGCCCGATTCGATGGCGTGACGGACCAAAGGAAGCGCATCGCTTCCCATTTCGACCCAGCCCCGAACACTGACGAAGATACCCATGACGCCTAACAACCAAGATAAGGGACCGACGCGCCGGATGACGATTCGGATGAATCTAATATTTCCACGGAGGTCCCCTTGATTGCGTAGTTAGGCGTCACTTAGCATCCTTAACAGCAGTGATTTTGATTGATTCAATTATAGAAGGCTTAAGCACTGGTACGCCTTTCCCGTTGCACGAAATAGACCCAGAGAAGGTAGCGTGAAAAAGGTTGTTTGAATA
Organism: uncultured Arenimonas sp.; assembly: GCA_964584915.1. Taxonomy (GTDB): domain Bacteria; phylum Pseudomonadota; class Gammaproteobacteria; order Xanthomonadales; family Xanthomonadaceae; genus Arenimonas. Next base: position 635 of record CAZPCE010000353.1, read on the forward strand.
AATCTTTGGATCGTAAAGAAAGTTAAATAGTACAGAGTTTTTTTGACGATCAAGTTTGTCAGAAATTTCTAGCGGAATGCCCTTGCTGTTTGTTCCTGGAGCCTTCGAAATCCATGCGCCATGTCTGCTCGATTGCATATAGGCTTCGATCTTTACGAACTGTTGCGGTAAGCATGGTTTGATACTTAATACTTCGTTTACGGTCATGCTTTTAGGCACCGCGGCGTATACAACAGCAGCATGCATAGCGATTCCAGCTGCTGCCAGTATTACGACCAGAAATTTTCGCGAAATGTTCATATGACGCCTAACAACCAAGATAAGGGACCGACGCGCCGGATGATGACTCGCTTGAATCTAATGCTTCCACGGAGGTCCCCTTGATTGCGTAGTTAGGCTTGACGAAAGGCGTATAACTGTCGTTCTTCCCATGAGTGAAGCCACGTTGGAGATTCTGGATCGTCAGCCCATTCCCGAATTGCAGCGGCTAGAAATTCTGCACCTTTAATATTTGATTGATCTAGAAACTCCGCTGACACATCAGGTCCAGGGCCGACAAAATACTCAATGTCCATTTCGCCCACATCTTGGTTTAAGTCCGAAGCCTGATGCAAAAGTTCGAGGTCTTCGGTGAGCCCCATGCGATATAAAAGAAAAGCACATTGAAAGATTCCTTCATGTGAGCCATACGGCTCTTCCTTCGCTCCACTCCACAGTTGATCCCGATACTTCATCTCTTCACGAAATGCTTCCCTCAAAATCGACGCTGCTGACAAAAGCTCGCGATCAACTAGCATTTTATATAGCACTTGTCGGTGAGCAGGACTTGCGAGCAAGTCTCTAATTTCAGGAGTAACTTCGCCTCCGGATTTTTCAAAAGATTCTAAAATGTCTGGCATGCTCACTCCAAAGCCTAACAACCAAAATAAGGGACCGACGCGCCGGATGGCAGATCGGATGAATCTAATGTTTCCACGGAGGTCCCCTTGATTGCGTAGTTAGACGACTGCACTAGATTGTGTCAGATTTTATTTGCCAGCGGAAACCAATGATGACTCCTGCGAGAGCAATTGGCGTGCAGAGAACCCAGCGAACTGTCTGGTCTGGAGTTATGGCAAAAATTAGAAAGATGATGCCAGCAGTAATGGCAAGCGAAAGAAACAGCCGCCAGGAAAGAAACCATTCGCCAATCCAACTAATGAACTCGAGAAGGTCTAGCACTTAGAAGTCTTTGCCGCGCGACGTAGAAAGGATTGTTGAATATTCAGCAAGTCCGGCGGCAAGACGCTCGTCTTCGATGTTGAATACTTCTAGGCACGACTCAGAAGGCTTGGTTGCTATGACAATTAACTGACCGAGACGCAAATCTGGCTCTCGCTGCCAGATAGTTCTTAGTTGCTCAAGGATGCTGTCAATTCGTTCTGGATCTCGCATAAAAATATCTCTGTCGTCTAACAACCAAAATAAGGGACCGACGCGCCGGATGACAGTTCGGATGAATCTAATATTTCCACGGAGGTCCCCTTGATTGCGTAGTTAGGTGCCATGTTACAACAAGACCGGATTTGCAAGCTTTGAGAATATTAATGGAGATAAAGCGATGCAGGCCTCATTTGTAATACTGGCAGCGGGGTCGCTCGAATATAAAACTACATCGCCGTATGGAACACGTAGACACAAAGAAATTACAGCCCCGAGATCTGATTGAAAGCACCACCAATCTTCCTCGCCACCAAAAGTACAAGTTGAATTCGTTTCCACGTATTGAGGAAAACCTAACTGCTCATGTAAATCTGCTCGTTGCACCGAATGGGCAATTGCAGTCTCCCAAAAAGAAAGTCTTCCTTCTGGTTGAGATATTGGAGTGAGTTTCAAAAGGGCACCTAACAACCAAAATAAGGTGCCGACGCACCGGATGTGAAACTTGAATGCAGTAACTTCACGGAGGTCACCTTGATTGCGTAGTTAGGCGTCAACACGTGATCCCTGCCAGTAGTGCAATTGAACATTAGCGGCATCGGCTGTCAGTACTCCCACCTTGTGAAGATGCCAGATTAGCCAAACGCCAAGCATTTGCAGCTCGCCGAACTTGAAATGGTCTCTGCGAGCTGTAAGAGCGGAAAATGTCTGTTTGATCGATTGCGAACCAAGAGATTCAATGTACGCTTGCTTAAGCCATGGCTGTAATGCCACGTTTGCGCCCATTGACATGTGTTGTAGCGCAAGAATTGTTGTCTCGCCAGTAACCAAGAGCTCAATATAACCTCTAGATTCATCAAGACTACTGCCCAAAACCTCGACACCAGGAGCGCGTGCCAGGAAATCGCAAATCTGATCGAGAGTCGTTGGAAGATTATGCATAATGTTTTTGACGGCTAACAACCAAAATAAGGGACCGACGCATGGACGCCGGTTGCTTCTGATTTGAAT
>CAZPCE010000354.1:0-1526 GCA_964584915.1 uncultured Arenimonas sp.
ATGGCCACACGTTATTACATTCGCCTCCCCGAACCTGCGAAAGCGCGCGGCAACGACGCCGACCTGGCCTTCAAGAGCGAAGGTGCGGAAGGCTTTGCATCCGAACTCGAAGATGCCCTGCGCAGCACCGTTCTTTTTGATCGCTGGAAAGCAAAACAGGAAGAACCGGACGAGGTGGATCAAAGCCTGGCCGCTGTCGATTTGAATTCCACGGTAACGGCGACACACAAAGACCTGGAAATCGATCTTGTCGTGGTGACATCGGTTCCCGGCGCCGTGTTCAAACATCGTATGAAATTACTGGCTGGCAGTAACTGGCAATTGAGCGATGTAAAAGCCGCGTAATTATTTTGTTACCGTAGGAGCGTCCTTTAGGCGCGACAAACCCGGCGCGATTTATCGCGCCTAAAGGACGCTCCTACGGAAACTCAATACGCAAATTCGCGAAACACCGGATCTACCGATTGATTCCACGCGGTGTTGTACAACTCCAGCTTGCGTTCCGCCGGCGTCTGGTTCGCCATCGCGAATTCGATCAGCGGTTCGATAAATACCGCTTCGCTGGCACCAGTCGAGTTCAATCGATTGCGACGCTGCAAACCCATGCCGGAAATCTTCAGCGCTTCGAGTGCGAGTTCACGCAAACTGTTATTTCTGAAGGGCACCTTGAAACCCATCTTCGGCACGTTGTCGCGCAGATGATTGCGTTCTTCCATCGTGAAATCTTTCACCAGATCCCATGCAGCATCGAGCGCAGTCTGGTCGTAAAGCAAGCCGACCCAGAACGCCGGCAGTGCACATAGGCGATTCCAGGGCCCGCCATCGGCACCGCGCATTTCCAGGTACTGCTTCAGGCGCACTTCCGGAAACGCGGTCGTCATATGGTCGGCCCAGTCTTTCATGGTCGGCAACACACCCGGCAGATTCGGCAACTCGCCTTTCAGGAAATCGCGAAAACTCAAGCCGGCGCAATCGATGTATTCCTTGTTGCGATAGGTGAAATACATCGGCACGTCGAGCAAATAATCGACATAGCGCTCGAAACCGAAACCTTCGTCGAAAACGAAGTCGAGCATGCCGGTGCGATTCTTGTCGGTGTCGGTCCAGATATGCGAGCGGTAACTCAGGTAACCGTTCGGCTTGCCTTCGGTAAACGGCGAATCGGCAAACAGCGCGGTCGCGATCGGCTGCAAGGCCAGCGACACACGAAACTTCTTGATCATGTCGGCTTCGGAGCCGTAATCCAGATTCACCTGCACGGTGCAGGTGCGGGTCATCATGTCCAGGCCGAGCGTGCCGACCTTCGGCATGTAGTCGCGCATGATTTTGTAGCGGCCTTTCGGCATCCATGGCATTTCGTCGCGCTGCCATTTCGGCTGGAAACCCATGCCGAGAAAACCCAGTCGCAGTTCGTCAGCAACCGATTTCACTTCGAACAAATGGTTGGCGACTTCGCAACAGGTCTGGTGCACGTTTTCGACCATGGCGCCGGATAATTCGAGTTGCCCTGCCGGCTCCAGCGTGAC
>CAZPCE010000354.1:1626-3056 GCA_964584915.1 uncultured Arenimonas sp.
TTCCGAATTACCTGTTCTGCCACATTGCTTGGACCGGACATATGAAAATCTCGATAAGTATTCCGCATAGGTGTGGGCTAGACTCTACAATCACAAGCCAGCCATTGAGCCGAGTTTAACCCAAGCATGCGTATTATTTTGTCAATCATATTGCTGCTTGCCATTGCGCCAGTTTCGGCTCAAACACTGGAACGCGGCAACGGACCCGAACCTTCGACACTCGATGCCCACAAATGCCCGGAAGTGGCCTGCGGCAATATCCTTCGCGATCTTTACGAGGGCTTGGTGGCCAAAGATGGCAAAGGCAAGCTGATCCCCGGCATGGCGGAGAAATGGGAAGTTTCGGATGATGGTCGTACATGGACATTCCATCTTCGCGGCAACCTGAAATGGAGCAACGGCGAAGCGCTGACCTCGGCCGATATTGTTCGCAGTTTCCGGCGCGCGTTTATGCCAATGACTGCGGCACCGTTTGCCGAACATTTCGAGGCGATCGAAAATGCCGGCGAAATCATGCGCGGTGAAAAACCGCCATCGCAACTCGGCGTTTCAGCACCGGATTCACGTACTATCGTGATCCGATTGAAACGCAGCGCCGCACTCCTGCAATTGCTGACACTCCCGACCGCATATCCGGTGTATTTGCCGGCCATCGAAAAATTTTCGGCACAACATACGAGACCCGGCAATCTGGTCAGCAACGGCGCTTATCGCCTGCAGGCATGGACGCCGCAATCCTTCGTAAAACTGGAGCGCAACCCGAATTTCCGCGAACAGGCCGGCATTCCCAATGTTCGCTACCACGTGACCGAAGACGCATCGAGCGAATTGAAACGCTTTGAATCTGGCGGCCTGCACATTACCGAAACGCTTCCGCCACAGCCACTGGCTGCGTTGAAGGGAAAATTCGGTACGCAATTGCGCATATCGCCCTATCTCGGAAGTTTCTGGTTCGGCTTTAATCTGACGCAACCACCACTGAAAAACAATCGTGCATTGCGCGAAGCCCTGTCGCTCGCGATTGATCGCGACAAGTTGACCCGCTACATCACCGGTTTTGGCGAGCAGCCCGCTTATGCATTAGTCCCGCCGGGTACCGCCGATTATTCGCCAGTCGCATTGAAGTGGTCGCAACTGACGCAGACACAACGTGAAAATCTGGCCCGCAAAAAATTGCTTGCCGCCGGCTACGATAAAAACAAGCCGCTTGAAATCGAATTGCGTTACAACACGTCCACTCCGCACCGCCGTTTGTCACTGGCGGTCGCTGCGATGTGGCGCGACGTGCTTGGCATCCAGGTAAGGCTACGAAACGAGGAATGGAAAGTTTTCGTCAACAACCGCAAGCAGAAAGTCATTACCCAGGTGTTTCGCGGCGGCTGGATTGCCGACGTCAATGACGCAAGAAATTTCCTGTCGAATTTCCAAAA
>CAZPCE010000355.1:0-454 GCA_964584915.1 uncultured Arenimonas sp.
GATTTCAGGTTCGTCATCGACCAGGAGCAGCTTCCAAGGCTTCTCGGCGTGCGTGCCTGTTTCTGCCAGGAAATCCATGCAGCCCCCTGCGGATATCAAACGATTCGTTGATAGCCCCAGTCTAACTAAATCGGAGAAATATGGAAGTCACAATTTGTGACTAGGATCGACCTTCGAATAATTCGCGGCCAATCAGCATTCGGCGGATTTCATTGGTACCGGCGCCGATTGAATACAGCTTGGCATCACGCAGAAAACGGCCGGTATCGTACTCATTTATATAGCCGTTTCCGCCAAGGCATTGGATGGCTTCCAGCGCGACCTGTACGGCGGCATCCGAGCAATGCAACAGACACGATGCGGCATCGATGCGTGAATTGTGACCGGCATCAAAATCACGCGCGACCTGATAAGCAAAAGCGCGTGAACTTTGCAGCGCGGTATACATGTCGGC
>CAZPCE010000355.1:464-3055 GCA_964584915.1 uncultured Arenimonas sp.
GCATCAAACCGAAGGTGCCGATTGCGGCATCGAACTGCTTGCGCTCGCGAACATAGGGCAGGGCGATATCCAGCGCTGCCTGCATCAGCCCCAGCGGGCCGCCTGAAATCACCAGGCGTTCGGTATTGAGGCCATTCATCAGGACTTTCACGCCCTGGTTGACTTCGCCGAGTACATTTTCTTCCGGAATTTCACAGTCTTCAAACACCAGTTCGCAGGTGTTCGAGCCACGCATGCCGAGCTTGTCGAGTTTCTGTGCGGTCGAGAATCCCTTGAAACCTTTTTCGACAATGAAGGCGGTCATGCAGCGCGAGCCCGCATCCTTGCCGGCGGTACGCATGTAGACCACCAGCGTATCGGCTTCGGGACCATTGGTGATCCACATCTTGTTGCCGTTGGCGACCCAGACATTGCCGTGTTTCTCCGCGCGGCAACTCATCGAGCCGACCACGTCGGAGCCGGCGCCGGGCTCGCTCATCGCGAGTGCACCCTTGTGTTCGCCGCTGCAAAGTTTTGGCAGGTATTTCCTGCGTTGCGCTTCGTTGGCGTTGTAGTAAAGATTTTGTACGCACAGGTTCGAATGCGCGACGTAACTCAGTCCGACGGAACCGGAAGCCCGCGAAATTTCTTCCATCGCCACCAGATGCGCGAGATAAGACATTTCCGAGCCGCCGTACTCACTTGGGATCGCAATCCCAAGCAACCCCATCTCGCCCAGTTTTGGCCACAAATCCTGCGGAAACAGGTTTTCGTGGTCTATGGCGGCGGCACGCGGTGAAATTTCGCTTTCCGCAAATTTGCGAACCGTGTCGCGGAGGGCATCAATGTCTTCACCGAGTGAAAAGGGGCGCATAGGTTACTTCTTCAATAGGGACCGGCGGCAGAATGGAAAAACGTTCGTTAGGTGCTGGTGAGACTGGATCATTGGCTAATCGAAACGAATATGAGGATCGCAACGCCGGCCAGCATCGCGATTACGATGCCAAGTGCGATCTTGTCGCCCAGCGTGCGTTTGTATTTGACATGGGGCGTTGCACGAATAACATCCTGATAGCCATTAGCCAGAATGGTCTGACCCTGCTTGCACCAGATCAGATAGAGAATATAGCCGTTGATCAATGTGCCTACCGGAATACCGAGCAGTCCGAATACTGAAAGCACAGTGCCCGGAATTTTTACCCAGGGCATCAGCTTGCGATAGCCGTAAGCCATCGCCAGCATGATTGCACTCAGCACACCGTAAAACGCCAGAATCCCCGCGAACATCGGGCTTTGCTCCGCTGGCATATTGCTGTCACCACCAAAAAGCGTCACCAGCATTACAATAGAGGAAATACCCAGCAAGATCCCCGCCAGCCCATACAAGCTGCCGATGGATTTCAGTTGCACTTCGTGACGGATGTTTTCCTGGCGGATTCGTTCCATGCCGTTAGTGGCATCCACTCTATCGTCAATCTTTGCTGTTGGCGGCGAGTAGGGATTGTCGATATCCACGTTTCGAATCCTGAAAAAAGGGTGGAAGCTGTCAGTCAATTCAATCGGCGCCGTCAATGGAAAACGGAGCCGACTTGGTTTACCTGCATCGGATGATCAATTGCCGCGACGGCCCTGGAAGCGCGGTGCCGACAGGCCCAGATGCGGAAGACGCAATTTGCCGATCGAACTGATGCGTTCTTCCGCCATGCGGTCGGCTGCCTTGTAGGTCGGGATGTTGTCGCGGGCGCTGATTTCGAAAATACGGCCGAGGTTAAAATAAATGGTACGCAGCATGCGCATCGCGCGCTCGCGGTTGTAACCGTCGATTTCCAGCGACACATTCATCAGGCCACCGGCGTTGACGGCGTAGTCCGGCGCATACAAGATGCCTTTGCGCATCACTTCGTCGCCGATTTCGTCGGTCGCCAACTGATTGTTTGCCGCGCCGCAAATGACTTTGCATTTCAGGCGTGGCAGGGTATTCGCATTGACGGTTCCGCCAAGCGCGCATGGTGAATAAACATCGGCATCGACATCATATATTTGATCGGCGGCAACGGCTTCGGCGCCGTGGTCATCGACCGCTTTTTGGACCAATTCCTTGTTGATGTCGGTCACGAATACTTTTGCGCCGCGTTCACGCAGCAGCTTGACGAATTCCATGCCGACATGGCCAACGCCCTGTACGGCGAAGCTGTACTTGCCGACGTCTTCGTTGCCGTATTTGACGCTCAATGCAGCCAGCAAGCCCTGCAGGGTGCCGTAAGCGGTGAACGGCGACGGATCGCCGGAGCCGCCATGTACCTGATGCACGCCGGTAACGAATTCGGTTTCGCGGAATACGTATTCCATGTCGTTTACGTCAATGCCGACGTCTTCTGCGGTGATGTACCGACCATTCAACGAATTGACGAAACGGCCGAACGCACGGAATAGCGCTTCAGACTTGTCCTTGCCCGGGTCACCGATGATGACTGCCTTGCCGCCGCCCAAATTCAGGCCCGACACCGCCGCTTTGTAAGTCATGCCGCGACTCAGGCGCAAAACGTCATTCAACGCGTCCTGTTCGGTGGCGTATGGCCACATCCGCAAGCCGCCCAAGGCTGGTCCGAGTA
>CAZPCE010000356.1:0-3043 GCA_964584915.1 uncultured Arenimonas sp.
ACCACTTCGATTTTCGTTCGGGCGGAAATTTTATTTTCAAACCGGATCCGGTAGCCGACGGTTTCCCCGACCGATTCTCCCAACTGTTTCGCCATGAAATTCGCGGCGGCGCGCGCCGCCACCCGCCTTGGTTCGAGCATCAGGATTTTTTTGTCGCCGCGCCACGGCGCCTGCAATAACGCGATCGGCACCTGCGTTGTTTTACCGGCGCCGGGCGGCGCTTCAAGCACGAGACGAGGCTGTGTTTGCAGTGCCGACAAAATATCCGGCAAGACTTCGGTGATAGGAAAGACCGTATTCAAAATGCTGCAAACCAGCATGACAAGCAGAATGTTTTTTGCGAAGCTGCCGTCATGCCGTTCTTCCGTAAGTTATCGAGACATTATCCCAAAATTCCCGGCTATCGTCGTTTAAGGCCAAGACGATGCCAGGTTTTTGCAGTGGGGTCGGCTAAAACCGGAACCCATTCGCTGGTCTCGATGTTCGAAAAGAATTTCCGTAGCCGGCACGAAGCCGAGGTTAATCGGGAAATCGAACTGTTTGGCCGGAAATTCCGGGGCGAGTGCGAAAGCGAAGACATCCGGCAATGGTTTGCCGAACGCAGCCACCGGCTTTGGCTTGAATGCGACGTGTCGCATTTGCATGGTTATTTCGCGGCCGAAATCGCGCAGGCATTGCCCGAAGCGAAATTTATCCTGACCCTGCGCGATCCCTATTCCTGGCTCGATTCCGCTTTCAACCAGACGCTCGGTCGTCCGGCGAACACGCCGTGGACGACTATCCGACGCCAGATATTCGGGCCGTTGCCGGAGACTTATCCGGAACAGGAAATGGTCTTGCAACAACGCGGCCTGTATCCGATCCGCGACCACTTGAATCGCTGGGCCGACAGAATCGAGCTGGTCACCCAATCGGTTCCGCCGGAACGCCTGTTGATCGTCAAGACCGGTGAACTGAAAAAAAGCGCGGTGCGTATCGCCGAGTTCTGCCAAATCGATCCGCGCCTGTTGTCGGCTGAAAAGGCGCACCAGTTTCCTGCGACCAGAAAGGTAGGCTTGCTGGACAGCATCGACCGTGAATACGTGAGTGCATTGATCGAACAACGTTGCGGGAAAATTCTCGGGCAATATTTTTCGGTTTAATGCAGGGTCTTCGACACTGCCGGCGCATTTTTCGCCTCTCCTTTCGGTTTGATGATCGGTGGCTTGGCGTAACGCCTGACCGAGAGTGCGGCCAGGCTTTCGTTCTGGACCTTGTACAAGCCGACTTCGATTCGCGTCCGCGTGTCCTGCACGAGAATGAACCCGTTGCTGCCCGCGGCCCAATCCACCCAGGGCGTCGCGCCGAATGCACCCGGGCTGGAAACGCGCGTCGTGATTCCCTTGGCGTCCACGGCCTCGACCCATTGGCCGAAACCATAACCCATGGTTTCCGGTGACGGCGTATTGATGATCGCTTTTCCGGCCGCCTGGTTATAGGCCATGTAAGCCAGAGTCTCCGCGCTCAAGAAAGACTGCGTTCCGTTCATGCCGCCTGCCAGCAATACGTCGAGTACACGACCATAATCGGACAGCGAACTGCGAACGCCACCGGCGATGCGCGGATTGCCGACCCAGACATAACCATCGGCCGTGGACGAGGTGGCGAAATCGGTTTGCGTCAAACCAAGCGGCACGACCAGCTCATCGTAGAAAATCTGGTTCCAGTTTTTTCCAGACGCTATTTCCGCCAGGCGCCCTGCCACCTGCATGGAATTGCCGCCGTAGGAGAAACTGCTGCCGGGTACCGATTCGAGCGGCAACGCAAGAATTTGACGTGCGCAATTATCCAGCGAGATAAATCGATTCCCGAGGCAACCGGTCGTTTCGTTGCCGGGCAAGCCGCTGGTATGCGAAAACAATTGCGTAAGCGTGATGCCGCGCTTGTCGGCGGGCGCATCCGGTATCCATTCGCCGACCGTGTCCTGCCAATGCAACTGGCCTTTTTCTACCAGTCGGGCAATCACCAATGCCGACAGCCACTTGCTGGCCGATGCGATCGGTACCCGCGTACTGCCGATGTAGGTTCCGTAATAATTTTGCATCTGCACTTTGCCGTCGCGCGACAGACGAATGCTGCCGCCCTGCAGCCCGTAGCCTTCGACCAATTCATGCATCGCGGTATCCACCGCGCTGGTGTCGTACAGGGGTTTGGCGTACACCGTTGCCGAAACCAGCAGGAGCAGGCTGGCGATCCATCGAATTTTCATGCTGAATGCGTATCCCAATGACAATGCCTGGTCATGAAAACGCATTTGCTGCGCTCCGGTTGACCATTCTTTACACTATGGCATTGAGTATTGCAGACAGCCCATGGAATTAATCGATATCGGCGCCAACCTGGGCCATGAAAGTTTCCGGCATGATTTTGACGAGATGCTTGCACGCGCACGCGAGATCGGCATCGTGCATATGGTGGTTACCGGCGCTTCGCGCGAAGGTTCGTTCGAAGCCTTGCGTCTCGCCAAACTACATGCCGGCTTTCTGTCTGCAACGGCCGGCGTACATCCGCATCATGCAAGCGAAGTTACCGAAGAAGGCATGGCCGAGTTGCGTGCGCTGCATGCATTGCCGGAAATCGTCGCGGTCGGCGAATGCGGACTGGATTACTTCCGTGATTTCTCGCCGCGGCCGGTTCAACGCAATGCGTTCGAAAAACAACTGCAACTCGCGGTGGAATGCGGCAAGCCTTTATTCCTGCACCAACGCGAAGCGCACGAAGATTTCATGGCGATGATGAAGAATTTCGACGGCCGTTTGCACAAGGCGGTCGTGCACTGTTTTACCGGCAGCAAGAAGGAATGCTTCGAATATCTCGATGCCGATTACTACATCGGCATTACCGGCTGGCTATGCGACGAAAGACGCGGCGAACATCTGCGCGAGATCGTTCCGCATATTCCGGCCAACCGCTTGCTGATAGAAACCGACAGCCCTTACTTGCTGCCGCGTTCAATCAGGCCAAAACCGAAACTGCACCGCAACGAGCCGATGTACCTGAAACA
>CAZPCE010000357.1:0-3016 GCA_964584915.1 uncultured Arenimonas sp.
TTGAATCGGCGAATGTACAAAATGCCCGCAAGGAAGCCGAGGCTGCGCTGCAAGGCGCTGGCCGTCTGGTATTGCGGGCATCCGGAACCGAACCCTTGATCCGGGTGACGGTAGAAGCAGGCGATGCAGAGTTGATGCAATCGGTATTGGATAAATTGGCGGATGCCGTGCGCGCGGCAGTTTGATTGAATAAACAAAGAGGTTTTTATGAGCAAGATTCCAAGTCTCGATATTCGACGTTTTGATACCGACAAAGAGGCGTTTGTTGCCGAACTGGGCGCGGCTTATCGCGAATGGGGTTTTTGCGGCATCAGCGGGCACGGCCTGAGCGCCGATTTTCTCGCCAAATCCTACGATGTATTCAAGCAGTTTTTTGCGTTGCCGACCGAAGTGAAATTGAAGTACCACCTCAAAGGCACCGGCGGCGCCCGCGGCTATACGCCGTTCGGAATCGAAACCGCGAAGGATTCGAAATTTCCGGACTTGAAGGAGTTTTTTCACATAGGTCGCGAATTGCCGGCAGGCTCGCGATATGCCGACGTGATGACGCCGAATGTCTGGCCCGAAGAAGTCGCCAATTTCAAGGAGTATGGTTACGGTCTTTACCAGGCGCTTGATGATCTTGGTACGCGAGTTCTGCAGGCTCTGGCTTTGCATATCAATCTGCCGCAGAATTTTTTCGCGGACAAAACCAACAACGGTAACTCGATTCTGCGCCCGATCCATTACCCGCCAATTACCGCGCCTGATATTCCGAATGTCCGGGCAGGTGCACACGAAGATATCAATTTCATTACCTTGCTGGTCGGTGCGAGTGCTGCTGGTTTGGAAGTGTTGTCGCACAAGGGCGACTGGGTGCCGTTTACCGCCGAAGCCGACACGATTGTGGTGAATATCGGCGATATGTTGCAGCGCCTGACCAACCACGTGTATCCGTCGACCACGCATCGCGTGGTAAACCCGCCCGGCGAAGCTGCTCGCAGCCCGCGTTATTCGGTGCCGTTCTTCCTGCACCCGAATCCGGATTACCTGATTGAAACATTGCCGTCGTGCATCAGTACCGATAATCCGAACCGCTATCCAACACCGATTACTGCGCACGAGTACCTGATGGAACGCCTGCGGGAAATCAAGCTGGTTTGACGTAGCCCGGGTCATGGCTCTATCCGACCCGGGGATGCAAGATGTAAAAACCCGGGTCGGATAGAGCCATGACCCGGGCTACCAAGGGAATTTTTTATCGCAATGCTCAGAAAAATCCTGCTGCGCCTTTTTATATCTCTTGCTTTTATCTACATTGCGTTGTGTAGCTGGCTTTATTTTTCGCAGCGGTCCTTGCTCTATTTCCCGGCACCTGCCGCGGCGAATGTTCAAGCGCAAACATTTGAATTGCAAAGCGACGGCTTGGTCCTCAAAGGCTGGATCGTGAATCCGGGCAAGTCACGCGCCGTTATCTACTTTGGCGGTAATGGCGAATCGGTGGAAAACAATGTCGAGGATTTCCAGCGTGCGTTTCCCGATCAAAGCATTTATCTTTTGCCGTATCGCGGATACGGCGGAAACCCCGGCGAAGTAACCGAGCAAAACCTCTATCGCGATGCGCTGAATTTATATGCGCATGTCAAAAACAGGCACCAACAAGTCTCGGTGATCGGCCGCAGCCTTGGAACCGGCATCGCCGCATATCTGGCATCGAAACGAAAACTGGATAAGCTGGTATTGGTAACGCCCTACGACAGCATCATGACGATGGCGCAGGCCAAGTACCCGGCATTTCCGGTCGGCTTGATGATGAAAGACCGTTTTGAATCCTGGCGATGGGCTGCGGATATCAATTCTGACGTGCTGGTCATGATTGCAGGCAGCGATGAAGTCATACCGCTCGCGAATACCGAAAACCTGATCCGTCATTTCAAGCGGAAACCGGCGGTGATCGTGTTTGATAGTGCTGGGCATAACAGCATTTCCGCGACCGAAAAATATTATCAGGCCATCGCCGGATTTATCGAATAAAAAAATCCCGGCAGAACCGGGATTTTTCATTGTGGAATTCAATCGGGAATCAGACCAGATCATCCCAGCCCGGTCTCGGACTGAACCTGTCGCCGTATCGATTGGCCAACACTTCCAGGCGCGCTTTCAATTTCGCGGCACCGACGGCCTTGATATGTTCGATCGGGCCGCCGCGGAATGGTGCGAAGCCGGTGCCGAAGATAACGCCGGCATCCAGAAGTTCGGCGTCAGCCACCACGCCGTCGTGCAGGCAGGAAACCGCTTCGTTCAACATCGACAGTACCAGCCTGTCTTCCAGATCTTCCGGTGCCTGATAGCTTGACGGTACTTCCGGTTTTACCGCACGGCCGTTTTCCCATTTGTACAAACCCTGGCCATCTTTCTTGCCGCGTTTGTTTGGTTCTACTTTCAATGCATCCGGTAAAGTCTGGCCATGGAAGTCGGCCATCACTTTGCCGACGCTTGCCGCCACGTCCAGGCCCACGGTGTCGACCAATTCGATCGGGCCCATCGGCATGCCGAATTTCAATGCGGCTTTATCAATAACTGGACCGGGGATGCCTTCGTGGAAACATAAAATCGCTTCCTGCATATACGGCGCCAGAATGCGGTTCACCAGGAAACCCGGCGTTCCGGCAACAGGCACCGGTAACTTGTCGATCGCTCTGCAGAACGCGGCCAGACGGCGTTGGGTTTCGGGTGCCATTTGGTCGTGCTGCACGATTTCAACGAGCGGCATCAACGCCACCGGATTGAAATAATGCAGGCCGGCGAAGTCAGCGGGGTTTTTCAGTTTGGTACGCAGTTTGTCCAGCGGAATCGAACTGGTATTGGTCACCAGCAAGGCGCCTGGTTTCATTTTCTGTTCGAGCGTGGCGTACAGGTTTTGCTTGGCTTCCTGATTTTCGAAAATCGCTTCGATGATCAAGTCGGCTTTTGCCACGCCGTCACCGGCAACATCGGCCTTCAGGCGAGCGATGGTGGCTGCACGTTTTTCCGGAGT
>CAZPCE010000358.1:0-2995 GCA_964584915.1 uncultured Arenimonas sp.
CGCAATCGGCGAAGCAGCGGCATCGCGGGCCGGATTGGAGCGGGGATTATACCGATCCGGGCGCCGTGCTCGTTCATGAACGTTTGGCCATCGTCGATCCCGCCGGTGGCGCGCAACCCTTGCGTTCTGCCGATGGCCGTCTGGCCCTGGCCGTGAACGGCGAGATTTACAACCATCGCGATCTGGAACGCGATTTGAAAACCCCGTACGAATTCCAGACCGGTTCGGATTGTGAAGTCATTAACGCCCTGTATGCCCAGGAAGGCGCCGCGTTTTTATCCAAACTCAACGGTATTTACGCTTTTTGCCTTTGGGATGCCGAACAACAAAGCTATCTGGTCGCGCGTGATCCACTCGGCGTTTGTCCGCTGTATCAAGGTCGCGATTCACAGGGCCGTTTGTGGATAGCGTCGGAAATGAAATCGCTGGTGGATGTCTGCGACCAGATCGAAGTGTTTCCGCCCGGCCATTATCTCGATAGCCGCGAAGGCGTGATCAAACCTTTCTGGCAGCCGCAATGGCGCGATTACGAAAAAACCAAAGGCGTGAAAATTTCCAACGAAACCCTGCGACGCAGTTTCGAGCAAGCCGTACATCGCCAAATGATGACCGACGTGCCTTATGGCGTGCTGCTTTCGGGTGGCCTGGATTCCTCGCTGGTGGCCGCCTGCGCCATGCGTTTCGCGCGCCAGCGCGTCGAAGAAGACGACAAGACCGAAGCCTGGTGGCCGCGTTTGCATTCGTTCGCGATTGGCCTTGAAGGTTCGCCCGATCTTGCCGCAGCGCATGTTGCCGCCGAAGCCATCGGTACGATTCATCATAGTTTCAAATACACGGTAGACGAGGGCATAGATGCAATTCCGGAAGTTATCCGTCATATCGAAACCTATGACGTCACTACCATTCGCGCTTCGACGCCGATGTATCTTCTGGCGCGCCGTATCAAGGCGATGGGCGTGAAAATGGTTTTATCCGGCGAAGGTTCCGACGAAATTTTCGGCGGCTATCTGTATTTCCACAAAGCACCGTCGGCTTTCGAATTCCATCAGGAAACCGTTCGCAAGATTGACGCCTTGCATTTATTCGATTGCGCACGTGCCAACAAGGCGATGGCGGCTTGGGGTGTGGAAGCCCGCGTACCATTTCTCGACCTGCAATTTATCGACACCGCAATGTCGTTTGATGCTGCCGACAAAATGGTGAAACCCGGCGGCATGGAAAAACGCGTATTGCGCGAAGCCTTCGACGGCGCATTGCCGGATTCGATTTTGTGGCGTCAAAAGGAACAGTTCAGCGATGGCGTCGGCTATGGCTGGATCGATTCATTGAAAGCGCTGGCGGAAAGCAGCATCAGCGACGCCGAACTTGAATTGGCGAAATCGAGCTACGAGATCAATCCGCCACAAAGCAAGGAAGCCTTGATGTATCGCCGCATCTTCGATGCACAATTTCCGAAGGAAGCCTGCGCGAAAACCGTGCCTGGCGGTAAATCGATTGCGTGTTCGTCACCGGCCGCGATCGCCTGGGATGCGAGTTTTGCGAATTCGGCCGATCCATCCGGTCGTGCAGTAAAAGGCGTGCACGAAAAGGCGTTGTGAAGTTGGGAGGTGTCGAAAATGCAGGAGCATTTTTCGACATCTCCCAACGTTAATTGGACTCGACCGAATCCACCCGCTGGAATCCGCGTGGCAATGAATGGCCACGCGATGCGCGCGCACCCTCGTAGGCCTGCAAGTCACGCCAGCTCAAGGTCAGTTTGCGAGCGCCGCAATAAAGCGTGAGTTCGCCGCCTTGGCGTACGCAGGCAATCGCGGTGACTTTTTCTTCGCCGGATTTCAGCTTTGCCGGTGGAATCTGGATCAGCTTATTGCCTTTGCCTTTATCCAGTTCCGGCAATTCGCTCAGCGGGAAGGCGAGCAAGTGCCCGGCCGAAGTAATCGAAACCACCCAATCGGTTTTTGCATCGGTGACAAGGGCTGGCTGCAGGATATCCGCAGCATCATCCGCATTGATCAATGCCTTACCGGCCTTGTTTCTTGAAATGAAATTCTCGAAGCGGGTGACGAAGCCGTAACCGAACGACGATGCCACGATGAAGCGCGTGTCGTTATCGGCAATCGCTGCGCCGACAAAGCTTGCACCGGCCGGTGGCGAGAAGCGACCGGTCAATGGTTCGCCGTTGCCGCGTGCCGATGGCAATGAATGTGCGAGTGCTGCATAAGCACGACCGGTGGAATCGAGGAAACCGACGTTCTGCGTACTGCGGCCACGCACCGCTTGCAGCAGGGCATCGCCATCCCGGTAACTGAGCGTGCTGGCATCGACTTCATGCCCTTTCGCCGCGCGAATCCAGCCTTTTGCCGACAGAACCACCGTGACCGGTTCGCTGGCCACCAATTCGCTTTCGCTGATCGCTTGCGCCGCTTCGCGATGCACGATCGGAGAACGACGGGCATCGCCGAATTTTTTCGCATCGGCCAGCAATTCGTCCTTGACCAGTTTCTTCAGCTTGGCGTTGGAACCGAGAATGCTGATGATTTTTTCGCGTTCTTTCGCCAGCTCGTCCTGCTCGCCGCGAATCTTCATTTCTTCGAGGCGGGCGAGTTGCTTCAGCTTGGTTTCGAGAATGTATTCGGTTTGCACTTCGCTCAGCTTGAAGCGCTTCATCAGGACCGGTTTCGGTTCGTCTTCGGTACGGATGATGCGGATCACTTCGTCCAGGTTCAAAAACGCGGTCAAAAAACCTTCGAGCAAATGCAGGCGGCGTTCGACTTTTTCCAGACGGTGGGTCAAGCGTTTGCGAACCGTGCTGGTCCGGAAGCTGAGCCATTCGTTCAAGATCGCTTTCAGGTTCTTGACCTGCGGACGGCCATCCACACCGATGATGTTCATGTTGACCCGGAAACTCTTCTCCAGATCCGTGGTGGCGAACAGATGGCCCATCAAGGCCTCGACATCCACGCGATTGGAACGCGGAATCAGGACCAGGCGAACC
>CAZPCE010000359.1:0-1109 GCA_964584915.1 uncultured Arenimonas sp.
GAGGCGGGGCTGCGACCCGG
Organism: uncultured Arenimonas sp.; assembly: GCA_964584915.1. GTDB lineage: Bacteria > Pseudomonadota > Gammaproteobacteria > Xanthomonadales > Xanthomonadaceae > Arenimonas. Next base: position 21 of record CAZPCE010000359.1, read on the forward strand.
CAACCTGCTCCCGCCCTTCCCCGAGGAATACAACCGGCGCTCGGTGGCGATTGCGACCCGGCACCATTTCGCGCCAACGCCTGCGGCGCGGGCCAATCTCGAACGTGAGGGCGTTGCGCCTGACAGCATCATCGTGACCGGCAATACGGTGATCGACGCGCTGCTGCTCACCATCCGTACTCTGGAAGGCCGCCCCGAGGAGGTTTCGCAACTGCGTGCCCGCCTGCTTGCACAGATCGGTTTCGACATCGAGGCGCAGCCCTTCGTGCTGATCACGGCGCACCGCCGCGAGAACTTCGGCACCGGGCTCGAAAACATCTGCTACAGCATCAATGAGCTGGCCAAGGTCAACCCTGACCTGCATTTCATTTACCCAGTCCACCTGAATCCCAAGGTCAAGGACGTGGTCGAGCACAAGCTGGCTGATGTGCCGAACGTGGTGCTGATTTCGCCGCAGGACTACAAGGACTTCGCGTGGTTGCTGCGCCATTGCCTGCTCGTGCTGACCGATAGCGGCGGCATTCAGGAGGAAGCGCCGGCACTGGGCAAGCCTGTGCTCGTGATGCGCGACACCAGTGAGCGCCCCGAGGCCATCGTGGCCGGCACCGCCAGGCTGGTGACGACAGATCCGCTACTGGTGATTCGCGAGACGCAGATCCTGATCAGCGATGCGGCGGCGTTCGAAGCGATGGCGCGCGCGGTCAATCCCTTTGGTGATGGCCGTGCGGCAGAGCGAATAGCGACTTACTTGAGGGAAGTGAGCATCTGATGACAGCACCTGTAAGCATTCGAGCGTTTGAGTCGGGAGATATGGGTGCGGTGATTGACTTGCTACAGGATGTCAGCCCGCATCGGCCAGCAGCGAATACTATTTCTAAATTTGCCGAAAAATTTTTAAATCAAGAGAATGCCTACGGTTGTGTCGCTATACATAATGGCAACCTGATAGGTTTCGGTTCTATCTTTATTCTGAATAGATTGCGCGGGGGGAGCTCTGGCATCGTTGAGGATGTAGTGGTTGCTGCATCCATGAGAGGGCGAGGAGTAGGTAAGGCCGTTCTAAACGCTTTGACTGAGTTTGCAGAAGCG
>CAZPCE010000359.1:1119-2994 GCA_964584915.1 uncultured Arenimonas sp.
GCCTCAGCGCTAGCAGAAAAATTCTATTTTGCATCTGGATTTTGTTCGTCAGGGCGAGTTATGAAATTGATGCTATGAATCTGTCGATTACTTTTGGAGTTTATGTGTCAATTCAAAATCTGCATGCGGAGTGAGTGTGTTCATGTCTCGAATTTTGGTCTTATTGTCTGGATATCCATGCGCAAGGTCTCCTTGGGGGAACTCCCAAAATCACGGCACGCCTGATGCCGCATCTTTTGATTCTTTTTATACCGGGGCGAAGTACTTAAAAAGGCTTTTGGCGAAAAATACGGTTGACTATATATGCACAACATGGGATGGTGTAGGTGAAAATTTAATACAACATACCTATAGCCCAGTAATTTACAAATCGTATTCTCAGGAGTCCTTTAGAAGTCAAGTCGATCCCGTGCTTTATTCCTACGAAACCGAAAGAATGAGGCGTCGTACAGAGTACTATCGGAAACACGGATTGGATAACGAACTTGTTGTTTCTTCATTGCGCTTCGCAAGTCAGCTTCAATCGCGTTGTGATGCGGCAAAGCTTGCTTTGAGATTTATGGAGGAAACTTCAAATGAGTATGATGCAATTCTTTTGACTCGCTATGACATCTCGGACAGAGGAGGTTATCGTGTGAGGCATCCTACAATTTTGGATTTGGATGATCTTGCTTTTCTCGCATCATCATTTGATACGCCAAAATTAATACTGCCTTCATTTGGGCAATTGAATTGCGGGTTCCCTGATATGTGGTTCTACATGAACCTGGCGGGGCTTAAATATTATTCTCGTATCGTGGATAATTATGTTTCGGATATTACGTCTGTTTCAGCGGAGTACTTTAATTTAATGACGGAAGGATGGCCTCTTTCCAGAAATTTTCCGATGCATTCAATTTATGATTTCCGTCAATATTCAAATGAGATATATCGAAAAGAAAGAGTGTCAGCATTAATGACGTATCCTGATTGGGAGGTTTCAAATTTGCATGCGTATCACAAATACTATTTGTCGCTATCAAGTGAACTTCCGACTGGCGAAGTGGTGAGGTTTAAAAATTGGTTAGATGTATCGAAGTCTTTTGTTGCTCATTCGGAATTGTGGAAAAAGAAACGGATTTTGTTTCTTGAATTGCTTTCGTATATTAAGTTTTCGATCAAAATTTTTATGTCGAGGATGTTCTGCAAGAATTAGTCCAAGTCGGGCTGTGATTGGTGTTTGTGATTTGAGTAAATCTGTGGAGTACTTAGAAAGTGCTCAGATGAGAATAAGTGCAATCGAGAAAATTCATTTTGGAAGCTGTTAATGACTAAGCCAGAAAAGCGTGTTGTTGTGACTGGCCACATGGGCTTCATTGGGGCTTGGACCACTTTGCTGTTCAAGCGTGAAGGGTGGCGCGTCTACGGGTTGGATGATCGGAGCTCTTATGGCGAACGTCTGTACGATGTCGCGGACTTGAACACATTGATGGATGGGCAGCGCGAGTGCGATGTATCCGATCTTGCTTCTTGGCAGGATTGGATAGCACAGATCCAGCCCGAGCTGATTGTGCACTTGGCTGGCCAAGCCATCGTGCCGCGCGCCTTCAAGCAGCCGTACCTGACCTACCGATCCAATGCGCTTGGTACGCTTGCCGTGCTCGAGGCAGCGAGGCTGAATGAAAGCGTGCGCGCCGCAGTGTGCATCACGAGCGACAAGGTGTACGAGAACAACAGCGACGGGCGCCCGTTCTCGGAAACCGACCCGCTGGGCGGCGGCGACGTCTACAGCGTGTCGAAGTCCAGTTCCGAGCTGATCGCCAAGGCTTACCACCACGCGCATCGGGCTGGGCGTGCCCTCAATATCCAGACCGTACGTCTCGGCAACGTGGTGGG
>CAZPCE010000360.1:0-2993 GCA_964584915.1 uncultured Arenimonas sp.
GCATGCGGATTTCCCATCGACACCGCAACGAATTCGACGGTTTCATTTTCAACCGTCAGGCGATACAAAGGACCCGAATTGTCGGTGACAAACGGAATCGTCGCCGGCACGAAATCCGGTACGCTCATCAACAGCGAGTAGTGTTCGTTTTCCAAGCATTGCACATCAATGATGCCAGCCGGGCTGTCGAGTAAAAATTTCGAGGCCGTCGTCATGCCCGCACGTTTGACCCATGCCGCGACACAGCGCGCGCCATTGCCGCATTGCTGTGCCAGCGTGCCATCGGAATTCAGAATCCGGTAACGGGCAACGCAATCGGGATGAGTGGATTTTTCTATCGTCAGTAATTGGTCGAAACCAACGCCGGTGTGGCGATCACCGATCGCACGAGCGGTAGCGGCATCGGGTAATGGCGAGCCGTCACGCAGGTCCAGCAGCACGAAATCATTACCGGCACCGTGCATCTTGCTGAAACGCAGGGACACGTGAACCTCAGTGACTCGATGCTGCGGGTTCTTCGGCAGGTTTAACTTTGTCGGGATGCACCAGCGGGCCTTTGTTGCCACAGGCTGCCAGTGAAGCGACCAGTGCGGTGGCCAGAAGAATATTCAGCAATTTGCGGGTTATTTTCATGGGCCGAGTATAACCGGTCTGTCGCCAATGCTCATCAAGGGCCTCATAATAGCCACTGATACGTTTTGTCGATCCCGCCACCCATGCCCTGGTTAGAACTCTCGCTTCGCTGCCGCGCCCAAGATGAATCGCGCCTGGAACTTGCCCTGCAGGATTGCGGTGCGCTTTCGGTTTCCCTGCTCGATGCCGCCGATGCGGAAAACGAACGCGCGATCCTGGAACCGGGCGTCGGCGAAACGCCGCTTTGGCCGGAAATCATCATGACCGCGCTGTTCGCTGCCGACAGCAACGAAGACTTGCTGCTGCAAAGCCTGGAAGCCTTCGACGAAGAACTGGATCTCAGCTCGGCGCAATTCACTCGGGTCGAAGACCAGGATTGGGAGCGCGTCTGGCTCGATCAATTCAAGCCGATGAAATTCGGCGAACGCACCTGGATTCTGCCCTGGAACCTCGAGGTTCCCGATGAGGCGAAAGGACAAGTGTTGATCCGGCTCGACCCGGGTCTGGCGTTTGGTTCCGGCACCCATCCGACCACGGCACTTTGCCTGCAATGGCTGGACAGTCTCGATCTTAAAAATAAAACCATGCTCGATTTTGGTTGCGGCTCCGGCATTCTCGCGCTGGCTGCACTGAAACTCGGCGCAAAATCCGCGGTCGGCGTGGACAACGACCCGCAGGCTTTGATCGCGACGCATGACAATGCCGAACGCAATGAAGTCGGCAAGAAACTGGCGGTCTATTTGCCTGAACAGGAACCTGAAGCCGAGTATCCGGTGGTGGTTGCCAATATCCTCGCGTCCGCACTGGAAAGCCTTGCTCCCATTCTGGCAAAACGTACGCAGCCCGATGGCCTGATCGCGCTTTCCGGCATATTGAAAGGGCAGGAACCGGCATTGCTGGAACAATATTCGCAATGGTTTGATGACCTGCAAGCCACCCAACTCGAAGACTGGATGCGTATTACCGGTCGCCGCAAATCGCCATGAAAAAAACCTCGCCCAGCTTTATCGAAGAACCGGTCGTGATCAACCGTTCCAGTCGTTGGCGCTGGGTAGCACTTGCGTTCGTGCTGGCGTTGGCCTTGTTGTTGCAGATCGTCATCGCCGACCGCGTTCGGCTTGCGACCGACCCGGTCTGGCGTCCCCGCCTGGAAATGATCTGCGGCGTGTTGCAATGTTCATTGCCGGCGTGGTCCGAGCCAAAAGCATTTCATGTCACTTCCCGCGATATCCGCCCGCATCCGTCGGTGCCTAATGCCTTGTTGCTTACGGCCAGTTTTCGCAACGATGCTGCATTCGCACAAGCATGGCCGCAACTGGAAGTCGCCTTGACCGATCTTGAAGATCAACCGCTGGGTTTGCGACGCTTTGAGGCCCGCGAATACCTGGGCAATGAACCGAGCACCCCGTTGATCATGCCGGGGCAATCGGCCAGCCTGACGCTTGAAATCATGGATCCGGGCAAACATGCGGTCGCCTTCCGGCTGGAATTTCATTAAGCAAACGAAGCTTCGTTTAGCGACCTTATCTGTATTCGCGAGTTAAATTCGCCCCGCAAGTAATTGATTCATTGATGCGAAATCAAGCATCTTCGCAATAAAGCGCGAGTGATCCGCAAAAATGAAAATTTATTTTTGTTAATACCCGTTCTGCGCAAATTTCTGGGCTAAAATCGCCCTCCGCCGTGATCCTGGATGGCGCGCCCGCAAGGAAGCGGTTTTTTCAAGATTTTCTTTCGCGGAGTTTTCTTTTGAACGTGCCACCCGCTTTACGCGCCGAACCTGCACCTGCCAGCCAGCCGCAGCCTGCTTTACGCGAATACGTCGCCAAAGCCGTACGCCGTTATCTGCACGACATGAATGGCGCCGATGTCGACGACCTGCACGACGTGGTCATGCGCGAAATCGAAACGCCGCTGCTGCACGAAGTCATGCGTCATTGCGACGGCAACCAGAGCCGCGCCGCCGACATGCTTGGCATGAACCGCGCCACTCTGCGCAAGAAATTAAAAGACTACGGATTGGCGTAATCGCCCGTTATAATTCGCACCTCATCCCGAGGTGCTCCCATGTCTTCCACACGTCTGCCCGTCCGCCGGGCCCTGCTGTCTGTTTCCGATAAAACCGGCTTGCTCGAACTTGCACGCGCTCTTTCGGCATTGAACATTCATTTGCTGTCGACCGGCGGCACCGCAAAAACCCTGCGTGAAGCCGGTATCGCGGTACAGGACGTCAGCGAAGTGACCGGCTTTCCGGAAATCATGGATGGCCGCGTCAAGACCTTGCATCCGAAAATCCATGGCGGCCTGCTCGGTCGCACTGGCACCGACGATGCCGTGATGAAAGAACACGACATCACCGC
>CAZPCE010000361.1:119-2988 GCA_964584915.1 uncultured Arenimonas sp.
CAGCAGCAGAAGCCGCAGCAGCAGAAGCCGCAGCAGCAGAAGCCGCAGCAGCAGAAGCCGCAGCAGCAGAGGCCGCAGCAGCAGAAGCCGCAGCAGCAGAGGCCGCAGCAGCAGAGGCCGCAGCAGCAGAGGCCGCAGCAGCAGAAGCCGCAGTTGTTGAACATGCTGGCGATGTAGAAATGCCGCAAGACGTTCCAGAGACGGAACTCGTTTCACTTGATGCATTCCTGGATATGGAACCTGAAACCAGCGAATTGACCGTCAGCGAAATTGAAATTATCGACCCTGCTGCAGTTTCCGACGAAGTCGAATTCGTGATGGAAGACGAAGCGTCAGTAGAGAAAGTTGAAGCAGCGATTGAAGCGACACCCGAGCCGGTACCGGAATTTGTCGGTGCCGACGATGCGCTTGCCGCAATGATTGCCGCTTATGGCGAACAGCCGAGCGTTGAAGCGCAGGCGGCATTCGCCGAGGAAGACGCTGCGGTTGACCATATCGCCGAAGCCGAACCGGTCGCCACGACGGTAGCCGTTTCCGACGATGAAGCCGGTCTGGTAATACCCGCGCAAGCCGAAGATAACGCCGTCACCGATGCCGCGATGGCCGATGACGAATATTACGGTATGAGCCTCGACGAGCTGGATGCGCTGACTTCGCCGAACGACGAAGTTCCAATGCCCGAAGCCATTGCCGATGAAGAGCTTCCGGAAGCTGAAATCGAAACTGAAGCCGAAGCTTCAGCGGTCGACACCACTGCGGAAGAATCCGCACCGGTCGAAGAATTGGCTGCAGCAGAAGCTGTTGAAGAGACCGCCGAAGAAATTCGCTACGCGGATGACCCGGAAGAAGAGGGCGCTGCGGTCGCCGAAGTTGAAGAAATCGTGGCACCGGTCGCTACCTTCAGCCGTGCCGCAGTTCCACTTGCGATTGATCCGGCCGATCCGGATGAAGCGCTGGACATGAGCGATCTGGACGCGGAATTGCTCGATATCTTCCTCGAAGAATCCGGCGACATTCTCGATCATTCCGATGGTGTGTTGGCAAAACTACGCAACAACCAGTCCGATATGGATTTGATCGTTGATCTGCAACGCGATTTGCATACGCTGAAAGGCGGCGCACGCATGTCCGGTATTTTCCCGGTCGGCGAGCTTGGCCATACGATGGAATCGCTGTTGGAAGCCGTTGCAGAAGGTCGAGTTCCGCTCGACAACACCGGCGTCGTTGTACTGGAACGCGGTTTCGATCGCCTGCACAGCATGGTGACTCGCGTCGGTGAACGCAGGGCCTTGGCAATGCCAAGCAACCTGATTGCACAATTTGAAACCCTTGCGCTCGGCCAGACTCTTGAAGTTGCTGCCGATGCCGAAACAGCCGCTACGCCGGAAACCATGCAGGTCGTCGGCGAAGCAGCGTCGGTTGCCGAAGTGGCTACCGCAATGCCGACTCCGACGGAACCGGTTGCCAAAGTCGTGCCGGCGGCACTCAAGCCATTGTCGGCTCCGACCGAAGCTTTCGCCGACGAAGACGACGGCACCGGTGTTCGCGCACCGCAGGAACAAGTACGTATTCGTGCCGACTTGCTCGACAAGTTGGTGAACTACGCCGGTGAAGTCGCAATTTATCGCGCACGATTGGAACAGCAATTGGGTGCATTCCGTGGCGCACTCGGCGAGCTGGGTCAAACAACGACTCGTTTGCGCGAACAGTTGCGTCGTCTTGAAATTGAAACCGAAGCGCAAATCGTCGCGCGTTACCAGCGCGAAGGTGAAGACACCGGTGAAAGTTTCGATCCGCTGGAACTCGATCGTTTCACTACGCAACAACAGTTGTCGCGTTCGTTGTCGGAATCCGCCAACGACTTGATCAACCTGGAAACCACGCTTGACGATTTGACCCGTCAATATGAAACCCTGTTGCTGCAACAAGCGCGAGTCAGCTCGGATCTGCAAGAAGGTCTGATGCGTACCCGCATGGTGCCGTTCGATGCACTCGTGCCGCGTCTGCGCCGCGTATTGCGTCAGGCAGCGTCCGATACCGGCAAGCAAGTGCAATTGAAAGTCGACGGTGCATCCGGCGAAATGGATCGCAACGTGCTTGAACGCATGACCGCTCCGCTGGAACACATGCTGCGTAATGCGATGGCGCATGGTCTGGAGTTGCCGGCTGATCGTCGCAAGGCGAAGAAAGCCGAAGAAGGCACCGTCCGTATCGTGGTGCAACGTGAAGGTTCCGAAGTCGTACTTAAAATCATCGATGATGGTCGCGGCCTGAACAAGGAAGCGATTCGCAATAAAGCCATCGAACGCGGTTTGCTTGCCGCCGATGCCGACATTTCCGATTCCGCCCTGTATGCAATGATCCTGGAAACAGGTTTCTCGACCGCGGAAACTGTCAGTCGCCTTGCTGGTCGCGGCGTCGGCATGGACGTGGTTTACAGCGAAATTCGCCAACTCGGCGGCACCCTGCAAATCAACTCGGATGAAGGCAAGGGCAGCGAATTCATTATCCGCCTGCCATTTACACTCGCCGTTACCCAAGCGGTATTCGTGAAAATCGGTGAAACCAGTTTCGCGGTGCCAATTGCTTCGGTGCAGGGTGTGGGCCGTATCGGCCGTACCGAACTTGATACGCAGTTGGCCGGCGAGAATCCGGTGTTCGCGTACGCTGGCGAAGATTACGCCATTCACGATCTGGGTCGCCTGATCGGTCACGGTACCGCGAAAGCAGTCGACAGTTTGCAGATGCCTTTGTTGCTCGCACGTTCCGGTGATTTGCGCGCAGCCATCTGTGTTGACCAAGTGATGGGTAGCCGCGAAATCGTGGTGAAACCGGTCGGTCCCCAAGTGAACTCGATCCCCGGCATCTT
>CAZPCE010000362.1:0-2957 GCA_964584915.1 uncultured Arenimonas sp.
TTCGAAATATTTTTGCATTGCGTCGTGCGCCTTATCCGTTAGTCTAATCCAGCTCGAGCGGTGATCGAACGGGTTTTCAATCCTCTCGACCATACCGAGTTGTTCTAGTTGCTTCAGCCAGCGTAAGCCAGTGGTTGCAGGAACGTCCGCTGCGATGCATGCGCTGGTGACTGAAATCGTTTGTTCCCGTAGTCGGGCCACAAATAAGTCGAGGAGTAAGTCCCATCCTGGTTCGCCTAGCAGTTCGCCATCAAAAAAGTTCCGGCGACGCCTACGACTATTGTATTCCAGTTCTACTCGATCAATTAGCAGTTCACGTTCAAGAGCTGACGAAAGGCGGCCATTCCCAAACATGAAGGCAGGGCTTTCATCTTCGGAAATCTCCTCAAGCTCATCAGCCGCCTTGATCATTTGAGCTGCGGTTGCACGAAGCAGGCGGATATGTTTTTTGAGGGGCTTCATCGCATTGCCCCCACCGCGCGCATGCTGCAAATCCTTGGACCAGCGACGATAAGATGGTCTTCGATTCTGATACCGAGCGCTCGCGCTGATCTAGATAAGCTTTCGGTGAATTCGATGTCTCGTTTAGAAGGGCGTGCATCGCCAGATGGGTGGTTGTGACATAATACGACCTTGGCGCTATCTAGTTCGATTGTTCGCCGAAGAAGTGCTCGCACCTTTAGCCGAACGTCAGACCAGCCACCATGCGCTACGACTTCATCTTTGATAAAGCGGGCGTGGGGATCCAGAAAGATAGCCAACATTTGTTCTTGAGGCGCATTGCCGAGGGTGGCGATCAAAAACTCATTGAACTTGCGGTCGTTCACACTGAACACGCTTCGTCGCAAGTCTTCCCGCATCGCCTCTAAAACGATGCGTTTCGTGAGTAGAATGACATCAGCCAGCTCATTGTGCCCTGTCACCTTGCGGATTGCTGATTGCGAAGCAGAAAGGACCTGTCCAAGGGAGCCAAACGTTTCAAGAAGCTGGCCAGCTATTGCATCAGCTTCGGTCGGCGTGAAGGTTGCGACCAGTCGCGCCAGCAAGGTCTGCTGATGCCCTCGCGGACCAAGCGGACGTGGTACACCGTCCCGACCAGAAGGGTTACCGTTACGAAATAGGTCGGGCCTGTTCGCATGATCGCGTAGGCAAGTGGGTCCATGCCGATCTCGAGTATTCGAACCAGATGTGCGAAGATTGCTAATAGCTGCAACGATGCTGCCCATATTGGCCAAATTCTCCATGCATGGATTGCTAAGCGGCAGACGATTAAGAAAGCTGTGAGATCGATAGCAAAGCCATTCGGATCCAAGCTTCTTATGTCGAGCCCAAAGACTCCAATTCTGATAAGACTTAGCAGAGAAACAACAAAGACTGCACAAGCACCTTGTCGCTCAGGAGCTGCTCCAAATTTCCAAGCGAATGATAATGTTCCGACGAGAAAGAGAAGGACTGCCATAGATGCGAGCATATTTATTAATCCGATCGAGGCAGTCCTGGCTCCATTAATTTCATGCTGCCTTTTCTTCTTCGTCAGTTTCAATTGCCTGCAGGCTATTAATTGACTCATGTGGAAGGATTAGGTCTGAACGTTCCTCTCCAATTTTTCTTAGCTCACCATGCGTACGTACCAGGTGGGCTCGAGCGTCAGCTAAAGAATTGATTGAGCGCACGAGGCGCATTATGGCAACTTGACCGCCTGCAAATGAAGAACCTACTTCGACGCGCGATTGCGCTATGGTAGCGAGCAACGAAGCATTTCGCGCCAGAGTTAGGTCTAATTCGGTTTCACTTTCGCAAAGCTCACGGATAATACGATTCGATGCCACTTGTGGGATAATTTTCATATATTTTCTCCGATTACGCCACCGTTGCGGCCAAATTTTTTACCGGAGACGTTCAAATCATACAAATTCAGAGAGTGTTTTTGCCATCGAGACCATAGCAAGCAGGGTTAGAGCCAGTACGGCTGCCAAGATCAGGATAGCTAGAGCACGCCCAGATTTGCCAAAGCGATTATCATAAGCCTCCAGGCCAGAAGCAGGGTCCGACGATACTTCCCATGGCGCACTGTGTTGCAATGCAACTGTATCAGAGAAGGTAAATGTCGGCTCCATGTCCTTGGCCTGGACGTCACTCTCGTCCTCAAAATCGAGGTTGGCGATATACGGAATTTGATATGCGGATTCGTCGCATAAGCCGCAGAGCTGCCCATAAGTTCGCGCCACTTCTCCCCGCCGTGAAACCCCGAACTTTCGGCGAGCAGCGCCTATCCGTTGGTCCACCGTGTAAGGAGAAATCCCCAGCGTTCTGGCAATCTCTTTTGATGATTTGTGCTGAACCAGCAAATTGAGAACGTCTCGCTGCTTCTCAGTAAGCGACGCAAGAGTCCTTTGTGCTTTGGCTATCTCGTCCATTGTCAGCCCTGGCCCTGTTATGCCTTAGTTTATAGCAAGTTGTGTCAGAAATAACAGGGCAACATTAGCGGCCAGTGGGGCGCTTAATCGAAGCCCGCACTCATACGGGCATGGAGCGTCCTGATTGCTTCCAAAGCTTGGCTAAGATGGATCGACGCCATCGAATGGCCGAGCGAGTCAAGCTTGATTTGAGCTTGTTGAACCAGTGACATGCAATCTTTGAGCGCGTCTATCTTTGAGCCGATCTCTTCCGAGGTGTCATCCGAGGTGGTCTTGCTACTTGTCATAGGTGCAAGCCGATCAATCCGTGTCCTACCAACTTTACCCCGAAAGCGTGGACAGTACTTAGTTGATTGTCAATCTTTGGACGGCGCACGTCGCGCCATAAGCTAATTAAAGTGAACAGTTTATCGAGAGACTTCGTTCTCCATATCGGTGCCTTGCCGAAATCTTGATTGCTTTCCCTCCCCTCACTCACCCACCCCCAGCATCCTCCCGCTGCGATTCCAGATAGGCCTCGTAGAGCCGCCGGGTCTTGGC
>CAZPCE010000363.1:0-2927 GCA_964584915.1 uncultured Arenimonas sp.
CTGATAGCGCTGGTTATAGAAAAATTGCAGATGATGACCCGGAATCAGTTCGTGATGCACGACCGCACGTGAGAAATACCGGTTGTTGCCGCGCAGTGTCATCAGTTTTTTATCCTGCGGCATGCCGTCAGTCGGGTAAGCGACCCACACGTCTTCGCCGCCGAGGAAGAAGGGAGCTTGCAATTGATATTCCGGCGTCAGCATCGTCATCCGCCAGTCGCGTTTGGCAATTTCCGGCACCGTCACCAAATCGTTCTTCGTCACGTAATCGATGGCTTCGTCGGCGAGCTGGACGACGAGTCTCGGTTGTTCGCCGGGGAGCGGGCTTTGTTGCTTAACGGCTTCAAGCGCTTGCCGCCAATCCTTGTAGCCCATCTCCGCGGCAGCCTTCGTCATCTCGTTCTGGCACCAACTCAATTCCTTTTCCGCCAGCGCGATCAATTCTTCAGGCGTGTAAGGAATCATTTCATGTTGCAAGTCGGCCATCAGTGCATCGCGGCCAATAGGATCGCCGATGATGGTTTCCGGATTGGATGCGCCGGCTACCTTGTCGCGCAGAAATTTGGAATAGGACTCCATTTCCTTGTCCAGCGATTCGTAGGGCAACTTGGTCCAGTAGGTGAAGTTGGGATCGTAGCCATTGTAGAAAGTGAACCAGTCTTTCAGGTCGTCGCGCATGGCACCGATATACTTGGATGCGCGAAAGGCAACAATCGGGCTGGCCGGAGATTTACCATCGCCGCCATCCAGTTGCGCATGCATTTTCTCGATCGCTTTCTGCGCCTGATTCAAAACTTGTGCGCTGGTCTTGGCATCGGCATACACCAATTCGCGTCTTGCCTCGGCAAGGGCAATCAGGCTGTCGGCTTGCGGTATCAGCGTGGAGGCCTGGTCGAAGCGCTTGCGGTTGAAATCGAGTTGCTTCAGACGGTAATTCAATTCGCGCTGGAACAAGGCGTAATCAACCTGGTCTTCCAGTTGCAGAGAGGCGTAATCCAGCGTGCCGAGGGATTTAAGCCAGCCGTTGTAGAGGCTGCGTAATGCGGCTTCGCGTTTCGGGCTGCCGGTAATGTCATGCGTATGTTCGATGCTCGACAGATCCGACACGAAGCGTTGGATCATCGGCGCCAGTTTCTGCGTGCTGGCAGGAATTTCCGATGCCTGCGGAACGCTGACTTCCGCTGCCGACAGCGACAAGGAAAGACCAGAGCTTATGGCAAAAGCCAGCACGCAAATACGAAGATTCATGCGGTGTTCCCGATGGTTAATGCGCTATGCGCCGTTTGTTGGATGAATTGCAGAAGTGATTTCAAGCCATTGCTTCGGGTGGGAGACAAATGTTTCGCCAAGCCGATTTGGCTGATGTAGTCGGGAGCCGTATTCATGATTTCTTCGGCGCTGCGACCCGAATACACACGAAGCGCAAGAAATATGAGGCCGGAAACAATCGTCGAATCGCTGAGCGCGTTGAATACCAGTTTGTCCTTGTTGCCTTCAGGAACGATCCAGACCATCGATTGGCAACCATGCAAACGGTGTTCCTCGGTTTTCCATTCCGGTTTCAAATCCGGTAGTTTTTTCCCTAGATCAATCAAATACTGATAACGCTCGGACCAGTCGCCGAAAAATGCGAATTCGTCCGCGATGGCTTTCTGCGCTTCGGCAGCGGTGGATTCCATCGGAAACATCAGGCACGTCTCCAGCGCACGCCTTGCGCCGTGTCTTCCAGCAGTATGCCTTCGGCCGCGAGTTGGTCGCGGATGGCATCCGAGCGGGCAAAGTCTTTTGCCTTCTTCGCCGCGTTGCGTTCATCGACCAGTGCCTGTATGCGTTCGTCGTCGCTATTGTCATTGCCGCGGGCGAACCATTCGGCAGGTGTTTGCTGCAGCAAACCCAGCAAGCTGCCGGCACCGAGTAGCTCGGATTTCAAACGGTTTTTTTCTTCGGGACTTTCCGCCTTGCGGGCATCACCTGCAAGACGTGCCAGCTCGGACAACGCAATCGGCGTATTCAAGTCATCGCACAAAGCGGTTTCAATGGATTCCGGAATAACCGGTTCTGCATGAATATCGTTTAGATCACGCAAGGTGCCGTACAAACGATCCAGCGTTTTCACGCTTTGTTCGATCAGGCCATCGGTCCAATCCAGAGGTTGGCGGTAATGCGCGGTGAGCAGGGCGTAGCGCAATGCCTCGGGCGGATGCGTTTCCAGCAAGCCGTGCAGCACGCTCACATTGCCGAGCGATTTCGACATTTTGGTGCCGCCGAAATCGAGCATGCCGTTGTGAACCCAGAAGCGCGCAAAAACCTTGCCGCCATGGGCGCAGGTGCTTTGTGCGACTTCATTTTCGTGATGCGGAAATAACAGATCATTGCCGCCGGCGTGGATATCGATCGTTTCACCCAGATGCGCTTCGGCCATTGCCGAGCATTCGATATGCCAGCCGGGACGCCCACGGCCCCAGGGCGAATCCCAACCTGGCAATTCCGGTGTCGAAGGTTTCCATAGGACGAAATCGCCGGCGTCACGTTTATACGGTGCGACATCGACGCGTGCACCGGCAATCATTTCGTCCATCGGACGGCGCGAGAGCTTGCCGTAATCGGCATAACTGGCGACCGAGAATAAAACATGGCCTTCCGCCGCGTAGGCATGTTCGCTGGCAATCAGTTTTTCGATCATCGCGATGATGTGCGGAATGTGATCGGTGGCATGCGGCTCGATATCCTGCGGCGTGACGCCGAGTTTCAGCATGTCTTCGCGATAAATCGCGGTGAATTTATCGGTGATCGTCGAGATCGGAACGTTCTGCTCGGCGGCGGCGGCGTTTATCTTGTCATCGACGTCGGTGATATTGCGGGCGTAAATCAATTTCGGATAATGCCGGCGCAACAGTTTGGCCAGCACATCGAAAACGACCGGGCCA
>CAZPCE010000364.1:0-212 GCA_964584915.1 uncultured Arenimonas sp.
GGCCAGTTTGTCGAAGTCGGCGTCCGGCTCGGCATAGGCGGCATAGACTTCATCGAGCATGGCCTGCGCGTGCAGCAATTCGCCGACGCCTTCTTCGACGGCCTGGCGAACCGTATGCTCGGGATTCAAACGCGGTTCCTGTTCCAGATAACCGACCTTGATGCCCGGTTGCGGACGGGATTCGCCCTGGAAATCGGTATCGACGCCGGCCC
>CAZPCE010000364.1:222-2925 GCA_964584915.1 uncultured Arenimonas sp.
GTGGAAGCTGCTGACGCGCAGGCGTATGCGTTGCCGAAGCAACGTTCGCCTTGGCGGTCGTGTAATCGGCAATTATCCCGTAAAGCATGACCCAACGCCATATTTTGTGGCCGGATAGGGGCTGGGGCGCTACAATTTGCGCCTGCCCACAGCTCCGAGGTGTTCATGTTTGCCCGTGAAATGCGTATTGAAGGCTACGATCCCGAATTGGCGCGCTCGATTGCGCAAGAACGCCAGCGCCAGGAAGACCATGTCGAGCTGATTGCCTCGGAAAATTACGCCAGCCCGCGCGTTCTGGAAGCACAGGGCTCCGTGCTGACCAACAAATACGCCGAAGGCTATCCGGGCAAACGCTATTACGGCGGTTGCGAATACGTGGATATTGCCGAAACCCTGGCCATCGAGCGCGTGAAGAAACTCTTCGGTGCCGATTACGCGAACGTGCAACCGCATTCGGGTTCCTCCGCGAATATCGCGGTTTACATGGCCTTGTTGAATCCGGGCGATACCGTGCTCGGCATGAGCCTGGCCCATGGTGGCCATCTGACCCACGGCGCGAAAGTGAACTTCAGCGGCAAGATTTACAACTCGGTGCAATACGGCATCAATCCCGACACCGGTTTGATCGATTACGATGAAATTCAGGCCTTGGCGAACGAACACAAGCCGAAAATGCTGGTCGCCGGTTTTTCCGCCTATTCGCAAATCATCGATTGGGAACGCATGGCCACGATTGCAAAATCGGTCGGCGCCTATTTCTTCGTCGATATGGCGCATGTCGCCGGTTTGGTCGCTGCCGGTTTGTACCCCAATCCGGTGCCGCATGCCGATGTCGTGACCTCGACGACGCATAAAACTTTGCGTGGCCCACGCGGTGGCATCATCCTGGCGAAAGCCAATGAAGCGCTTGAAAAGAAATTCCAGTCGCTGGTATTTCCCGGTACGCAAGGCGGCCCCTTGATGCATGTGATTGCCGCGAAAGCCGTGGCATTCAAGGAAGCCTTGGAACCGGAATTTACCGACTATCAAAAACAAGTCGTATTGAACGCGAAGGCCATGGCGAAAACCATCATGTCGCGCGGTTACAAAATCGTTTCCGGCGGCACCGAAAACCATTTGATGCTGATCGACATGATCGGCCGCGAAACCACCGGCAAGGACGCCGAAGCCGCACTGGGCGAAGCGCATATCACCGTGAATAAAAACTCGGTGCCGAACGATCCTCGTTCGCCGTTCGTGACTTCGGGCCTGCGTATCGGCACGCCTGCGGTGACTACGCGCGGTTACAAGGAGCCCGATTGCGTCGCATTGGCAAACTGGATTTGCGATGTGCTCGATAATCCGAAAGACGAAAAAGTGATTGCCGGCGTGCGCGAGAACGTGACGATCCAGTGCAAGAAGTTTCCGGTGTACCAAGCCTGAGCTGAATTCCGATGCATTGCCCCTTCTGCCAGCATGACGACACCCGCGTGATCGATTCACGAGTCTCCGAAGATGGGACGACCATTCGGCGTCGTCGCGAGTGTCCGTCCTGCACGGAACGTTTCAATACGTTTGAAACCGCAGAGTTGAAATTGCCGAGCATCATCAAAAGCGATGGCCGCCGCGAAGCTTTCGACGAGAAAAAATTGCGTACCAGTTTTGACCGGCCCTTGCAGAAACGCCCGGTGTCGGCCGAACAGGTCGATCAGGCGGTTCGCAATGTGATGCACGCTCTGCGCCTGTCGGGCGAACGCGAACTGCCCTCGATGCGGGTCGGCGAGTTCGTGATGAATGAACTCAAATCGCTTGATCATGTTGCCTATGTGCGTTTTGCTTCGGTTTATCGCAGCTTCGAGGACGTGCAGGAGTTCCGCGAGGAAATCGAAAAACTGGAACGCGATTTGCCAGGCCTCGACAAGGCGCAGCTGTCTTTGCTTGAAGCCAACGTGACCAAGGTAAAAGGTAAGCCTTGAGTGGTTGAGATCAGGTTTCTGGCCGATCTGCCGCAACATGTCGATCAACTTGCCGATTGGCATCATGCGCAATGGCATCGCTACCATACCGATTGGTCGCATGAAGTCGCGCGGGCCGAACTGCAGTCCCATGCAATGTGCAGAACCTTGCCGACGACATTGGTGCTGACGGAAAACGATGCGCTGTTCGGTTCGGTCAGTTTGCTCGAAGACGATGCGGTCGAACTATCGGCGATCGGAAATGCCTGGCTAGCCAGTTTGTATGTAAAGCCGGAGCAGCGCGGCCGCGGTTTTGGCGCGCAGCTGGTGAATGCATTGATGCAACATGCAAAAAATATTTCCCTGAAAGAAATTTTCCTTTTCACGCCCGAGCACAAGGCGTTTTACCAAACGCTGGGTTGGCAGGCGCTTCAGCAGGCAACCGTGAACGGACAAAAGGTAGACGTGATGAGTTATCAAATTACCGGGATGGCCGAATGACATTTTCCCAACGCGATAGCCAGATGATGGCGCGCGCACTGCTGCTGGCAGAGTGTGGTGCCTACACGACCAAGCCGAATCCGATGGTTGGTTGCGTCATTGCGCGCGGCGACAAGATCGTCGGCGAGGGTTTTCACCAGCGTGCCGGCGAACCGCATGCCGAAGTATTTGCGTTGCGCGAGGCGGGCGAGCTGGCACAAGGTGCAACGGCCTTTGTAACGCTTGAGCCCTGTTCGCATTTCGGCAAGACACCGCCTTGCGCCGATGC
>CAZPCE010000365.1:0-2916 GCA_964584915.1 uncultured Arenimonas sp.
GCCAGGATAACAACCAGCCGTTCTTCGTGATGGAATTTGTCGATGGCGAATCGCTTTCGGCCATCATCAAGCGCGAAGGCCGCCTGCAAGTGGGCGACGCCCTGAAAATATTGCATCAATCGGCGAAAGGCTTGTCGGTCGCCCACGAACGCGGCGTCATCCATCGCGATATCAAACCCGGCAATTTGATGCTGAGCCAGCGCGGTCAAATCAAGATCGCCGATTTCGGCATCGCGCTCGCCAATCACGATTTCAACAGCAAGTTGACCGGCACGGGCGAATTCGTCGGCACGCCGGGCTATCTATCGCCGGAAGTCTGCCTCGGCAAGATGGTCGATCAGCGTTCGGATATATTCGCGCTTGGCATCGTGTTGTTCGAAATGCTGACCGGACGTACGCCATTTTCCGATGAAAGCCCGTTGAAACTGATGTTGGATGTCGTGCAATCGCAAATTCCGGACGTGCGTGAATTAAATGCCGACGTCGATGTCGACGTTGCCGCGATTTTGACGCGCATGCTGGAAAAGGAGCCGAACGATCGCTATCAAAGCACCGAAGAACTGATCGCCGACCTGGAAAAACACCCGCTGATCAAGCAAGGCGGTCCGCTCAAGTTGAAAACCCTGCCACCATCCGGCCCGGCCGCAACACTGATCGGAATGGCGACACCGATCACGCCCGGCGTGATGCGCGCACCGACGCCGCCGCCTAATGTCGGCAACGCCCCCGCCGCCGCAAGTGCGGTCACGACCGCACAGGGCAGCACGCGCCCCGGCGTTACGCACATCGCACCGCAAGCGGCGAAGAGTTCCGGTTCGAAAAAATGGCTCGCACTCGCTGCGATTCTCGGTTTGCTGGTGGTCGGTGGCGCCTGGGGATTGCGTGGTGTTTTCAGGGCGGCGGATCCTGCGACGGAAACCGCAACGGCAAATACCGTTGTGCCGACGAGCGACAGCGCCGCCAATTCGTCCGACGCAACACCGGCGACGACAGCGCCCGCGACACCCGTCACGCCCGATACCGAATCCACTGCACAAACCGACACTGCCGCAGTGAATACGACCGATAGCGGCGATAGCGCGAGCAATAACTCAGGCAACCCGCCATCAAGACCTCCCGTTACACCGGATAGCTCGAACAACAAGCTTGCCGACATCACCGCGAACGCTACTCTGCCGGCCCGCGGACGCGTAGCCGAAAGAATCAGGGACCGAATCGAGGAAAATACGCCGCAAACCGGCGGTGGCGGCGGGCATACGTTTGCCGTGGTCACCAGCGGCGATCCGGCATTGATGATTCCGGCGCAGCAAATGATCGAAGACAAACTCAGCGAAGCCGGTTACCAGCAAGTCGGAAGCAAACGGGCCGACATTATCGTGCGCGTCAAATCCGACATCATCGGCAACCAGGACATCAGTTTTTACGGACAAAACGCCACGCTGACCACTGCCTACCTGACGGTAAAGCCGTTTGGCCGCGGCGGCCGCGCACTCGGCAATGGCTTCCGGGAAAAAATCGATTACACGCCATTGAATGCCGAGGACAAGGTGCAGCAGGCGCTCGATGAACACATGAACCGGGTCGTCGAGAATGTCGGCAGCAAGTAAACCGCTTCATCACCAATAAAAAAGCCGGCGCAAGCCGGCTTTTTTATTGGTGAACGACAACATTCGTCACGCCCCGGAAGCTTCCTGGTTGCGACCCAGAAGCCAGAGCGCACCACCCGCCACCAACAAGCCGATGCGAATAGTCCAGCCGACCGACGGACCCCAATTATCAATCCACATCAGCAACATGAATTGCATGTTGATGAAATGCAGCATGATCGAGCTCAGTCCGAAAAAAAACAAATAACCCCCTATCGATTTCATGCGTATCCCCTGTTTGATTTTCTATTCATGAATTCCGGCATCAGGCCGGTGCCTGCCGGCGAAGCGTACTACACCGGCGACCTGGCATGTTGGCGCGATTGGTCATATTCCAGGAATGCCAGAAACATCAGGCAGGTACGCGACATAACGTCTCTCAGGAGGCAATGAGCCGAGGCCTTTTCCTAACCGGGCCTGTTGGCCTGGCTATTCAGCTTTTTGCAATCGCCCGGCGTCACCACCACCTCGCCAAGATAGTTTCCATCGTTGTCGCGGTATTTGTATTTCATGGTGACTTCGTTTCTGACGAAAATATCCATTTCTTTCATGGTGCAGACGCTGTTGCGAAGCTTGTCGCCCATGACCGCGTTAATTTTTTCGTTGGTGATGCCTTTTACGTCGGTCGCCACCAAGGTGTACATGTACGTCCACTCTTTGCCGGGCCCGGCGATCGTGGTGTCCAGACGGGTATCGCTGTCGACCATCATCGGCAGGCTTTTATTGTGTTCGCTGGAAGCCTTCACCAGGTCGGCCTGGAACTTGGCATCGGCGTACTCCTTGTAGGAACACCCGGTCGAACCGAAAGCAAGCATGATCGCGACAAGGCTCGCGAGGAGCGAAGGTTTTTTCATGATCGAATCCCTTACATGATTTTTTCAAGGCTGGCCTGTGCTGCCATATTCCCATGATCACGGCCCGGCCCGATATATTCAAGTATTCGCGGCGACTGAATCCGCTTCCCGCCAGATCATGGATGCCGCTGAAACTTTTTGCTAGACCGGCGACAAATTCGCGTAGGCCAATACCAGCCATTTGCTGCCGGCATTTTCGAAATTGACCTGCACGCGGGCATGGGCGCCGTTGCCTTCGCAATCCATCACGATGCCGACGCCGAAACTCGCGTGCGCTACCCGCTGCCCCAACTTCAGGCCGCCGGAAGGCGCTTCCGACATGCGCGTGTTGTTGTACGCAGAATTGAAACCGGATTTGGCGACATTCACTTTCGGGCGAACTTCATGCAACAGATTGGCCGGAATTTCGCGCAGGA
>CAZPCE010000366.1:0-2913 GCA_964584915.1 uncultured Arenimonas sp.
GATCCGGAACAAAACCTCGTTCCAAATGAAAAAATGCTGTTGCTGGATCAGTGGGCCGTAGCTCGCACGTTGGCAGTACAGGAAGAAATCATCGCCGCTTACGAGCGTTATGATTTTGCCGCCGTCGTCAGCAAGCTGCAGAATTTCTGTACCAATGATCTGGGTGCCTTGTATCTCGATGTCACTAAAGATCGTTTGTACACGATGCAAGTTGATAGTCTCGGCCGCCGCTCGGCACAGACCGCGATGTTCCATATTGCCGAAGCTTTCGTTCGCTGGATTGCGCCGGTGTTGAGTTTCACCGCCGATGAAATCTGGCGCACGCTTCCGGGCGAACGCGAAGCGCATGTGTTGATGGCAACCTGGTACGAAAATCTGTCCGCTTTGCCGTCGAATGCGGTTTTAAGCGCCGCAGATTTCGATGCCGCGTTTGTACTGCGCGACGCGGTAAGCAAGGTGCTCGAGCCCATGCGTGTCAATGGCGATATCGGCGCGTCCCTGCAGGCAGAGGTTGACGTGTTTGTCGATGATTCCCTGTTGCAAAAACTGCAGCCGGTTTCGGAAGAAGTGCGCTTCCTGTTCATTACCTCGCAATTGAATCTCAAACCGCTGTCGGCAAAGCACGAACAAGCAGTCGCCGTCGAAAACTCGCCGATTTTCATCCATGCGCAGGCATCCAAGTTCGCCAAGTGCGTCCGCTGCTGGCATTACCGCGAAGACGTCGGCAGCCACAATGACGATCCGGAACTTTGCAGCCGTTGCGAGCTCAATGTGAACGGTGCCGGTGAAACCAGGCGCTTCTTCTAATCCTTACCCATGCGCCGCAATCATCTGCGGCGCTGCGAGATCCAGTAAACCCCGATGAATACCAATCAAAAATCGTCCACCGCTCTTGTCTGGCTTGCGCTTTCCATTGTCCTGATTCTGCTGGACCAATGGACGAAACAAATCGCCGCGACAAATTTGCAGATGGGCCAGTCGGTGCCTTTCATTTCGGGTTTCTGGGACTGGACCTTGGCGCACAACACGGGCGCAGCCTTCAGTTTTCTTGCCAATTCGGGCGAGTGGGCGCACTGGTTTTTCGTCGTGATGAAAATTGCGGTGAGTCTTGTACTTATCGTATTGCTGGGAAAAATGCCCCGGCGACAATGGCAAGATGCACTGCCTTATTCGCTGATCATTGCCGGTGCATTGGGCAATTTGATTGACCGCTTCCGTTTCGGTTATGTAATCGATTTTATCGAATGGTATTACAAGGGTTTTTCCTGGCCGGTATTCAACATCGCCGATAGCTGCATCGTGGCTGGCGCTGTGCTGCTGATACTTTTCAGCTTTCGTAAAAAGGAAGAACAAAAATGAACGTGGTGCTTGCCAATCCGCGCGGGTTTTGTGCCGGTGTCGATCGCGCGATTGAAATCGTGAAGCGCGCCATCGAGAGTTTCGGTGCACCGATTTACGTCCGGCATGAAGTCGTGCACAACCGTTTTGTGGTCGAAGACTTGCGTCAGCGCGGTGCGATTTTCGTTGAAGAGCTGGACGAAGTACCTACCGGTGCCACGGTCATTTTCAGTGCCCACGGCGTATCGCAGGCGGTGCGAGCGGAAGCGGCGGAACGCGGCTTGAAAATTTTTGATGCGACGTGCCCGCTGGTGACCAAGGTTCATATCGAAGTGGCGCGTCATTGCCGCAACGGACGCGATGTGGTGTTGATTGGACACGAAGGCCATCCCGAAGTCGAAGGTACGATGGGCCAATGGCGGCAGGAAGACGGCAAGGGAAAAATCTACCTGGTCGAAGACGTGGAAGACGCATTGGCGCTCGATGTCGAGCAGCCGGATAATTTTGCCTACACCACGCAGACAACTTTGTCGGTGGATGAAACCCGCGACGTGATCGAAGCCCTGAAAAAGAAATTCCCGTTGATTCAAGGCCCGAAGCACGACGATATTTGCTATGCCACCCAGAATCGTCAGGATGCCGTGCGCGAATTGGCGTCGAAATGCGACCTGGTGCTGGTGGTGGGTTCTGTCAACAGTTCCAATTCGAATCGTTTGCGGGAACTGTCCGAAAAAGAAGGCTGCGAAGCCTATTTGATCGATGGTGCGGAATTTATCAAGCCCGAATGGCTTGTGGGCCGCAAGAATATAGGAGTCACGGCAGGGGCCTCGGCGCCAGAAGTACTGGTACAGGGCGTTATCGCCAAGCTTCAGGCATTGGGCGGCGGTGTCGTCACCGAGCTCGATGGCGAACCGGAAAACATCGTGTTTGCGCTACCCAAGGAATTGCGTCTGGTGCTGGTGGATTGATGTTTTAAATTGACCGGACCCCGCTAAAGCCTTAAAATCGCGGCCTGCGCCGGAATAGCTCAGTTGGTAGAGCGCGTCATTCGTAATGATGAGGTCGTAGGTTCGATTCCTATTTCCGGCAGATCCAAAGAGTAATACGATAGAAAAACGCCGCATAATTGCCGAACCAAAGGCAGTCATGTCTAACCGGCGCTCTAAATACCAAAAGCGCCTCCGGGCGCTTTTTTCGTATCTCATGTTCTGAGAACGTCCTGTCAGAAAATCCCCACACCAGAAACCTCTTTGTGCTGAATGATTTTCACGGTCTTTCAGATATAGTGGTTTGGCAGTACAGCTTTCTTGTTTGATCCCGTCATCCTGCGAATTGCGTATTATCCAATGGCCACAAGCAAATCAAAATCGAAAACTGCCTACGTCTGCAGTGAATGCGGCGCCGACCATAACAAATGGCAAGGGCAATGCGGTGAATGCGGGGCATGGAATACGCTGAGCGAATTCGTGGTCGAATCTGCGGCAGCGGCCAAACAATCGACACGTCAGGGTGGCTGGGCGGGCGATACCCACACGCCGAAAATCACGCCGCTGAAATCGGTGAATCAATCGGAAG
>CAZPCE010000367.1:0-2902 GCA_964584915.1 uncultured Arenimonas sp.
TGAAACCAGCGCGAGAAAATACGCGGAATACGGCTGGGGAAAAACCACCCGGATGCATTTGCGGGAAACCTGGAAACAGGCACGTCAATTTTCCAGGCAGGCGGACCCCTGATGCCGGGCGGTTTGGCCATTTTCGTAAAAACGCCGGGCCTTTCGCCCGTGAAGACACGGCTTGCTGCCGGCATTGGCGCCGACAGCGAGCGCTGGTATCGGTTTGCCGTCAACGCGGTAAAAAGTGTCGCGCTCGAGGCGCAGAACCGTACCGGCATCAATGCCTACTGGGCGGTCGCGGAAAATGATGGCATGCAAAACAGCCTGTGGCAGTCGCTGCCAAGACTCGCCCAGTCGGACGATGCTCAGGCGGGATTGGGCGAACGCATGGGACGCGTGATGCGCATGCTGATTCGCCAGCATGGTTTCGGAATTCTGCTCGGCGCCGATGCGCCGCAAATTCGCGTCGGTGATATCGCGGCGGCGGCGGAATTTTTGAATAGCGAAAAACCGCGTCTCGTACTCGGACCCGCAAGCGATGGCGGCTTCTGGTGCGTGGGCAGCAATGTCAAATTCCCGATCGAACTTTGGCAATCGGTGAACTACAGCCAGCCCGGAACCTACCGCGATTTCGTCACCGCATTTTCGCCGCATGCGGAAATTTTCAATCTCGGAATCTTGTCGGATGTCGATGAAGCCAGCGACCTGATGACTTGCCATCGCGAGCTTGAAAAACTCGAACACCCGACGGCCGAACAAAAAGCGCTGCTCAATGCGTACAACCAGATAGCGTTATCGGCGTGAATATCCCTGCCTATCATTTGATCGGTGCCTGGGCGCAGCTGGGCGTTTTCGTCGGCCTGCTGGTTTTGCTTTCGGTGCTGGAATATTTTTTCGCTCGCCGGCATCAGGCAAATACGCTCAAGCGCCGGGTTGCCAATATCGGGTTGATCGTTGCAGCGACGATATCGGCGCAATTGATTTTTCCGATGGCGACGGTGGCTTTGAGCCTGTGGACGGATGCCCACGGTATCGGCCTATTCCAGCTCGTCGACTGGCCAGCGAGCCTGGAAATTTTTCTGTGCCTGATCGTTCTTGATTTCGCCATTTACTGGCAGCATCGCTTCTTCCACAGGTTTCCCCCGCTTTGGCGCATGCATCGCGTTCACCACAGCGACCTGTTGTTCGATGCCTGTTTGGGAATACGTTTCCATCCCTTTGAAATCGTTTTGTCGAAAGCCTACAAGCTCGCATGGATTGCCATACTGGGGCCTTCCGTTATCGCGGTGATTGCTTATGAAAGCCTGTTGCTCGGTTTCTCGCTGATTACCCACGGCAATATCCGATTGCCGACGAAGTTCGATGCAATAGTGCGGCTGCTTTTTATCACGCCGGATTTTCATCGCGTGCACCATTCGGTGCACCCGGAGGAAACCGACAGCAACTACGGAAACATACTGTCGGTGTGGGACCGTCTGTTTGGCAGCTATCGGGCCCAGCCACGGGATGGTCACGTCAATATGCTGATCGGACTGGCGGAGTTCCGCTCCTTGCCGGAACAAACGCTCGGCGCACTTTTAATGCAACCTTTTCAAAACGTAAAACATATTCCGGATAAAGAACATGCGTGACACCTGGCCACTACTCAAGAACACTAGCTTCCCTGCGATTGAACGCGGCGTATTGAATACCCTGCAATTGAATCTGGGCTATCTGTGCAATATCAGTTGCATTCACTGCCATGTGAATGCGGGCCCGAGGCGCAAGGAACTGATGGACAAGGCCACGATGGAAACGGCCTTGCAGGTTGCCGAAAAGCTGGGTATCCATACTTTTGATTTGACCGGCGGCACGCCGGAAATGAACCCGCATTTTCGCTGGCTGGTAGAGCAAGCGCGCGAACGCGGCATTCACGTGATGGATCGATTGAACCCAACCATCATGGAAGAACCCGGTTACGAATGGGTCGGCGAATTTTTGGCGAAACACCGGGTTGAAGCCGTGGCGTCGTTGCCGTGCTATTCAGAAGCCAATGTCGATGAACAACGCGGTGACGGCGTGTTTGAAGCTTCGATCAAAGCGCTTAAAACACTGAACCAGCTTGGCTATGGCAAGCAGGATTCAAGTCTGGTCTTGAATCTGGTTTACAACCCCAACGGCGCATTCCTGCCGCCGAACCAGGAAAAACTGGAAGCCGATTACAAGCGCCTGCTCGGTGAACAATTCGGCATCGAATTCAATCATCTTTATGCCATAGCCAATATGCCGATCAAGCGTTACGGATCGTGGTTATTGTCGAAAGGGAAATACGACGACTACATGGGCATATTGGTCGCCGCACACCGCGACGAAAACCTGGACAACGTGATGTGCAGGAATCTGATCAGCGTGGACTACCAGGGCAATCTTTACGACTGCGATTTCAACCAGATGCTGAAACTGCCAATGGGCGCGGAAGCCACGCCGCGCCATATCCGTTCTTTGCTGGAAACCTCTGCGCCGCGAAAAATAGCCATCGGCCAGCATTGCTATGGCTGCACCGCCGGTCAGGGTTCCAGTTGTGGCGGGGCATTGAATTAGTCAGAACCCTGCCGGAATGATTTCCTCTCGGCCGGGCTGAAACCCCAAGCCATTGATTTTAAATAAAATAGCGCGGCGAACACACACAAAGACGGAAATAGGCCGGTCACTCAAAATCGCGCTTGACATACTGTGTTGCACACAGTACCGTGCGCAACATGGTTAATATAGACACATTCGGAAAACTGGAACTCGAGCTGCGGCGTGGCGTTGTCGTCTTGGCCACGCTCTCGCAATTGCGGGCGCCGCGTTATGGCTACGAGTTGCGGCAGGCGCTGGCGGAAAAGGGAATGCCGATTGAAGAAGGCACCTTGTATCCCTTGCTGCGCCG
>CAZPCE010000368.1:0-2902 GCA_964584915.1 uncultured Arenimonas sp.
TTGTGCCCTAATTTTACACGTATCTCGGCTGTACCCCAGGTTCGGTAGTAACGCCAATGACGCCGGTTGCAGTGGTCGGCGGCTGCTCGCTGGCGCGAGCAGGCGGCGACCCCTGCTGTATCGAACGCTGAACACGCTGTGTGGGACCGTCCGAATCGGCGAGAGGCCACATGGTGGCCATTATTTTGGCGCCCTCTTTTTCAAGATAGGCGATGTTCCCGGAAACGCGCACGCGATAGCCGAATTGTGCCAAGTCAATAAAGGGTAAACGCTCGATCAGGAAATCTTTATCAGTTCGCCATTCCATGAAGCCAACAAGGCGACCGCTTTCAGAATCTTGCGAATAGCCGGTTAATCGAATGCGGTATTTTTTGCCAAGATTGGCGATGTAGTCATCGTCCACTTGTACGAATTTGAAGTTATCAGCTGGCGACCCGGTGGGCCGGTACTCTTTTCCCTTTTCTCGATCGGTAGAATTTTGCGAGGTTGATACAGCGGCCTGAGCGGGTTTTGGGTTTGCACCGACGGTTTTTTTCTGGGCCTGCTCAACGATAGGATTAGCAGTAAAAAACGTAATGAATTTCCACGTTGCGAGGGCGAGCACTATCACCACTATGCCGGTTATTATTTTCATTTTCTTATTCCAGAAAACGGCCTCATCGCTTGAATAGACCTGATACCCTTCCCCGCCTTGCGCACCCGCTGGATTGTCAGCAAATCCTTTGTAGCAAGGAAAATATTTTTTCTCGTACGTAAAAGTGCCGGTGTTGATTTTCACCCACTTGAGAGAGCCTGCGGCTTTCTGGTAATAGTTCACGTGGCATTCGTTAGGCTTGCCAACAACTGACTTTTTCGTGTAGCTGTTTTTGCGTTCCAAACGTGCGATCACCGAGCGATGCACCTCGGAAAAAACTTGCGTCATAAGAACGATGTCAATCTGGAAGTGACCATGCATTGCAAAGAATTCAACATGATCCTTTGGCAATGCGTTCCTACTGATAGGCCAGAAGTCGTGGCACTCATCAACGATGACCAAGTCGCCAAACTTGACGAGCGTATGCAATAGCCATACTTGCTCATTCGTGATCACAATCAAAAATGCACGGATTTCGTCCAGGCTGCGGCCGGTTAATTCGGCAATGGCTTCGTGATTAATGCCGTCAATGTTGGTTACGACTCGCCTGCCCGCTTTCATGGCAGGAATCAAGTGTTCTTTAACTGCGGAGTACGACTTACCGGAGCGCGGCAAGCCCTCTAGGCCAATTTGCATTGTTGGTGTCCCTTACCATTGAAAT
The DNA here is from genome assembly GCA_964584915.1 of uncultured Arenimonas sp. Taxonomy (GTDB): domain Bacteria; phylum Pseudomonadota; class Gammaproteobacteria; order Xanthomonadales; family Xanthomonadaceae; genus Arenimonas. Next base: position 1,296 of record CAZPCE010000368.1, read on the forward strand.
AACGTGAATACTTTGCGGACCATGCGAAACAAAATGCCCGCCGCTAGAATGCTCATGCATTCGGAAATGTGCAGCTGTTGATAGACCCATCCGATGGTGGGACCAGCGCCGGAGAGCAATCCACACATGCTGTAGTTGTACAAAAAATCTGGCGCAGGAATGGACGCGATAATCGCATCCATGCCCTCGAAAACCGTCTGAATTGTTTTGAGTATCAAATCGGTCAGCAGGTTTTTAAATGCCTGAAATAACGCGAGCAATGCGTCACGGAACCAACCCGTAAGACGATCAAGCCACCCCGCCTGAATAAGCAATTTATTGATCATAAAATCCCGATCTTGAAAGCTGCCCAAGATGACACCGCCAGCATGAGCGCAGCAGCGAGCGCGAAGATTGCATCAGCGGCACCCGTACAAAATGCGTCCACGTTGATAACGCCTATATAGCCGGTATCCCAAACGCCTGAAGGACACGTCCCGGAGAGCGAACAATCAGTACCGAGGAAATTCTGCACAGCGGCAATGATTGGCGAGCCTAGAACGTTGTCGATGTGTGCGCTGATAATGCTCGATAGCGTGAGCGTTGATGGCGTGTAAAGCGTCCCAAGCGGTCCAGCTGCATTCCCTGCGCCGGTGCAGTCTTGAGAAGGTGTGCAGGTAGCGTCTGGGTTGTCACCCTCGCCTCCCGGATCGCCGCCGGGATCGCCACCGGGATCACCACCACCGCCAGTCGTTCCATTGGTGGAACCGATGACAGTCGTGTTATTGGTCGTAGTCGTGGTGTTAGTTGTCGTGTTAGTGGTCGTGGTTGTCGATGTGCCGGTCGCGGTGGGTGTCAAATTGGTAGGCAATGCGGGAGCGCCGTCCACAGCACGATGTGCGGCTTCGTTAGGAATTGGGCCAGTCTGGGTTCCCGTCACACCAGTGCCCCAGCAGTATTTATGACCGCTCAAGCCCGTGGCGCACGTTTGCCCGGTGGCTGGATTGAAGCACTGCGATAACGTTCCTTGCTGAACGCACCGTTCGCCCTGAGGATCTGGATTATCGTTGACAGGCGTAAATGTTTTACCGTCTGGCAAGCACACTGCGCCGTAAAATGAAAAACTACCTTTAGCGATGCCGTTAGCGCCCTCACCGGATGCAATGCCATCGGTCATCGTTGCAGAGCAACCATCGAGGCAACCCGTGCCGTTTGTCGCACTGGGTCCCTCTACTTCGTAATTCGCGGGTGGTTTGGCTGAGCACGATTGCGTGAAGTACGCAATGATGTATGCGCCGCCGGTGTAGTAATCGCCGTTGCCGTCTGGACGCTTGCAAACGATACCGGCGCGTCTTGCGCCCTCCGGCTGCGTGTAGGTTGGCGATTGAGCGGATTGTGCCTCTGTGCTCCAAATCGCCTTACAGCCTTGCAGCTGATGCGCGTTACTGTTGACCCATTGCCATGCTTCGCCCTCGTTTGCACAGGAAGCAGACCCGGTAACGCCGTCTGGATCGCATGCACTGAATGCAGCCTGGGCGAATACCATGCAAAAAATGAAAACGAATGCACGAATCATTGATCACCATCCGAAAGACCGCGGGCAACAGCAGCGCCGCAACCGAGGCCGA
>CAZPCE010000369.1:0-2892 GCA_964584915.1 uncultured Arenimonas sp.
ATCAGGGTATTTCCAGAGTGACCAGACCGGTGCTTTGTGAATTTCGCACCAGTAGCCGTACCCTGTCGCCCGATTTGAAAGCTTTTAATGCTGCATTGAAGTCAGCAACACTGCCGACTGGCTGGCGGCCGAGTTGTACGATGACATCCCCCGCCGATAGGCCTGCTTGTGCCGCCGCAGGATTGTTCACGCGAGTGATCAATACACCCTGGCCTTCTGCCAAACCCAGTTGTGCCTTTGTTTTTGCATCGACTGGAGCAATCACGAGCCCCAGTGAGTTACTTGTCGCTGTCTCGGGACGACGATTATTGTTCTGGACACCTATTGCGGCAGTCTCATCAAGAGCCGTCAGTACGACCATAACTGTCTTGGCCTTGCCTTCTCGGTATAGATCGACAGAGACCTTCACACCCGGGGGCAGCGCGCCCACCATAGGCGGCAACATGGAGGACTGGGCAATCTCACGACCATTCAACGCGGTGATCACGTCTCCCGGTAAAATGCCGGCTTTCTGCGCCGCACTGCCATTCATCACGCCGTTGACGAAAGCACCGCCCGGACGAGGCAACTTCAACTCGCCAACTTCTTCGCGGGAAACATCCCGAATTTGCACCCCGAGCTGACCACGGGTTACCTTGCCGCTCTGTTTGAGTTGCTGCACCGCATTCATCGCCACTTCCATCGGAATGGCAAAGCTGACACCCATGTAACCACCGGAATTGCTGAATATTTGCGAGTTGATACCAACCACTTCGCCTGCGGTATTCAATAATGGGCCACCCGAATTACCCGGATTGATTGCCACGTCGGTCTGGATAAAGGGCACGTAACGCTGACTACCATCAATACTCGGGCGACCCAGGCCGCTCACCACGCCTGCCGTCACCGAATGATCGAAGCCGAACGGTGAACCGATCGCAACCACCCATTGACCCGGCTTCACCTTTTTCGAATCGGCAATCTGCAGCACAGGCAAGTTGGCGCCATCGACCTTTAACAAGGCGACATCGGACATCTCGTCGCTACCGATCACTTTTGCCTTCAGCTCACGGCGATCCGCCAGACGCACAATCACTTCGTCGGAATCGGCGACCACATGGTGATTGGTCAGTACATAACCGTCGGATGAAATAATAAAACCGCTACCAAATGAAGTGCCGCTACGAGGCTGCGGTGGCATCGGCATGCCGGGCTGTCCGAAAAAACGTTTGAAAAGTTCGGGCATTTCTTCCGAGCCGGGCGGCATTTCCGAAGGATCGGCAGAAGCGTTTTGCCGCGCGGTTTTTTTGGTACTCGCCTCGATATTCACCACGGCCGGACCGGCATGTTCCACCAGCATGGAAAAATCCGGCAAATTCACCAGTGGCAGCGCCGCGTTGCCGCCAGCAGTCTGCCCTGCGAAAGTTTCTGCGGTAGAAGCTGCAACAGGTTGCTGTACCTGTGAAAAGCAGGCGACCAATAATGCACAGGAAGAAAAGCCCAACACAAAACGGGATACAGGTTTCATAAATGATAGAACTCGTTTGTTTGTCATGATTGGAAAAAAGACTGCCGATAAAACAATGCATATCTCGATTGCTTAGATAACAAAAATCATAAAAGTTCCAGCTTCGCATACATCCGCCGCAAGGCGCAGGCGGCTGCCGAATTTACTTGGGTGGCACAAGCACCTGTCCGAACTGCGCGACCGTCATCGCGGGCACTTTACCGATCACCGTCACGCGACGCCCGCCACTCCATTGGGCAAAGACGTTCACCGCGCCGCGCTGCATCGCGCTCTGCCCTTTCTGTGGTTGCGGCGCACGTTCGATATACACCGAAACAAAAGCCAGTCCGTCGCTATACAAAAGATGCACGGCGTTGCCGGAGCTGCGCGCAGCCCGGAGCTCGAAGCCTTCCGGCGGCGATTTCACGCGCCAGCCCGGATCAACCTGGGTGTTTGAAGCCATGCTTTGAACGCGATGGAAATCGGTATTTTTCGGGAACGCCAGATCGGATTCCTTCGGCACTTTTCCGAGCTGCAAATCGGTGAAAGCCATTTTTTCCAGAGTTGCGCCATTTTCATCGAGCAAATCGATCCGCATCGGAAAACCGCTGTTTTTTTCCAGCCAGAGCCGGTAGCCGTAACGCCATTTATCGCGGGCCCGGATTTCAACCACCTGCGTTTCAAAATTTGCGATGCGTTCGGTCTTTGCCAGCTTGGCCTCGTAACCGTCCAGATTGTCGGCCATCGCGAATTGCTGCGTCGGATTCCAGCGATCGGCAGCGCCTGCCTCGTATCCAACCGAACCGTCTTTTGAATTCGTACTGACGACCACCTTGTTGTCGCGAATCACCTCGCGTGGCGAACCGCTCAACGCGACGATTCGCTCGCGTTCGCGGTCGTTTTTGAAAGCATGGAAAACCGCCATCGTTTCAATGCGGCCTTCGGCCACCATCACGAAAGTGCCTTGGTAGTTTTGCTTGCGCAATGCAGGCCCGATGCGTTTCAGCCAGTCGCTGGCATCCTCGTGATTGAATTTTTCGCTGACCCAGGCTTTTGCCTGCCCCAACCAACCCGGTTTCTCGGCCTTGGCCGCGACGGATTGCGCCTGGGTATTGAACGCACAAAGCGATAGAAAAATGCTGATGAAAAATCTCAACATCACTTAGTATCACCTGCGTTTTCACCGGTTTTTGCATCGCTGGCTCTGTCCGGCTGCCCGGCATCTTGCGCAACCACGTCCACATAAGGAACAAAACCGCCCATGCCGTCTTGCGCCATCATCTGGTTGTGTCGCACCAGGTAGGCTTCGAGTGCAGGATCGCTGTTGGCATTCACCGGTGAGCGCGGCCACGCTTTCTTTTCACTACTGACGTTCAGGGGGAAGTCTTCGGGTGATATTACGCCTG
>CAZPCE010000370.1:0-2884 GCA_964584915.1 uncultured Arenimonas sp.
CGGCGGCCAGGCGTGCGGCGATCAGTTTTTCAACGGCTTCACGGGTTGGCACCAGCACTTTACCGCCCATGTGGCCGCATTTTTTGACCGAAGCGAGCTGGTCTTCGAAATGCACGCCGGCGGCACCGGCTTCGATCATCGATTTCATCAGTTCGAACGCATTCAACACGCCGCCGAAACCGGCTTCGGCATCGGCCACGATCGGTTGCAGCCAGTCGATGCTGTCATTGCCTTCGGCGTGGTGCAGTTGGTCGGCACGCAGCAGACAGTTGTTGATGCGCTTCACCACTTGCGGCACCGAGTTCGCGGGGTACAGGCTTTGGTCGGGATACATTTCGCCGGCCAGGTTTGCATCGGCGGCGACTTGCCAGCCGGATAGATAAATCGCGTTCAAGCCGGCCTTCACTTGTTGCATGGCCTGATTACCGGTGAGTGCGCCGAGTGCATTCACGAACGGTTTTTCGTTCAGGAATTTCCAGAGTTTTTCGGCACCAAGGCGTGCGATGGAATGATCAATGGCAACGGTACCGCGCAAGCGCACGACTTCTTCGGCGGTATAGCCGCGTTTGATGCCGGCCCAACGTGGCGAGGTCGCCCATTCTTGTTTCAGTTGTTCGGCGCTGGGAAGTGTCTTGCTCATGGTGTGTCCTTCGTTGGTGTAGGAGCGACGGAAGTCGCGATCGCTTGTTTACTGTGGGTGGAAAAATGCGAGTAATGAATCTAAATGCGTTGGTTCAATCGATGCGCTGATAGGCGGGTAAAGTTAAAAAGTCGGCGAGCGTATCGGCGTGCGTAAGTTCGTCGAGCAATGCGATGGCATCGTTGAGTTTCGCCGCGCCCGGCACACGCATGCGGTCTGCCAGTTTGCTCGGTAATGAAATCAGGCAGCGCTCGAACAAGGCGAAATCAACGGCGGAACCATCGTCCAGATGCAGGTTGCCGTGATGCAGCCATTGCCAAAGTTGCGTGCGCGAAATTTCCGCGGTGGCGGCGTCTTCCATCAGCCAATGAATCGGCACGCAGCCATTGCCATCGAGCCACGACGCCAGATAACGCACGCAAACCTCGACGCTGTTTTCAAAACCTTTCTGTGTGATGGTGCCGAGGCAGGGTTTGATCAAATCGTCGCGCGTTACCGAAACGTCGTCGCGCGATACATCGCGTTGGTTCGCATTCGGCATGTGTTCGTTGAAAATCGTTTCGGCTTCCTTGATCAGGGCCGGATGAGCAACCCAGGTGCCGTCGTGGCCGGCTTTGACTTCGCGCAATTTGTCGGCACGCACGCGATTAAGCGCGGCTTCGTTTGCTTCGGGATCGCCCGAAATCGGAATCTGTGCGGCCATGCCGCCCATCGCGAGCGCGCCGCGACGATGACAGGTTTGAATCAGCAATTCCGAATACGCTTTCAGGAACGGCTGCGTCATCAACACTTGTCCACGTTCCGGCAACACCTTGTCGCGATGGTTACGGAAAGTCTTGATGTACGAAAAAATATAATCCCAGCGTCCGCAATTCAAACCGACGATGCGCGAACGCAAGGCATGCAGAATTTCGTGCATTTCAAAAGCGGCGGGCAAGGTTTCAATCAATACCGTCACTTTCATGGTGCCGAGCGGCAGGCCAAGACGGACTTCGATAAAGCTCAATACGTCTTCCCATAGCGCGGCTTCCTCCATGCACTGCATTTTCGGAAGATAGAAGTACGGGCCGCTGTTTTTCTCGAATTGGGTTTTCGCGTTGTGAAAAGCAAACAGGCCCAGATCGAACAGCGATGCCGACATCGGTGCGCCGGCGAGTTGCAGGTGTTTTTCGTCCAAGTGCCAGCCGCGCGGGCGCACCATCAGCACGGCGAGGTTTTCCTTGTTCAACACATAGTGCTTGCTACCGTCTGGCGCCATCCAGTCCAGGTCACCGGTGACGGCTTTGCGAAGTGCGCGTTGGCCTGTCAGCAGGTTTTCCCAAGTCGGCGAGGTCGAGTCCTCGAAATCGGCCATATAGACCTTGGCGCCCGAGTTCAGCGCATTGATCACCATTTTCGGCTCGACCGGGCCGGTAATCTCGACGCGGCGATCCAGCAAGTTGGCAGGCAGTTCGGCGACTTTCCAGTCGCTTTCGCGGATTGTACGAGTGTCTTCACGAAAGTCCGGCGTGGCGCCGGCATCGAATTTCGCCTGACGCGCTTGTCGGGCTGCCAGTCTGGCTTGGCGTACCGGTTCGAAGCGCTCATGCAATTCGGACAGGAAAGCCAACGCCGCAGGGGTCAATAAGTCGCCCTGGCCTGGCTGGGGGGTGGCAATGATTTCGAGTGAGGACATGGGAGAGATACCTGAAAGCTGAGTTCAACCTTAAAACGCTTGTTTTAATTTGACAAACTAAATGTTTGAATAGAATCTATTAACAAACCTTATATTTGATTAGAGCTAATGCTTAAAAACCCTACGCAACGCTTCTATTACAAGGGAGACCGGCTCAAACCGCTCCGGGCTTTCTGTCAAGCCGCGCGTTTAGGCTCGATTTCACGGGCAGCCGAAGCCCTTTTTCTAAGCCAGCCAGCCGTCACCTTGCAATTGCAAGCGCTGGAACGTGATCTGCAGGTTCGCTTGCTGGAGCGCAGCGGCCGACGACTCACCCTGACTCGTGAGGGCAGCGCGCTTTACGAACTGGCACGGCCTCTGGTCGAGGGTCTTGACGGGCTCGATGGCGAATTTCGGAATAAGTTGAAAGGCCTGGAAGCCAGCGAGTTGCACGTGGCGGCCGGCAGTTCGACCATTCTTTATTTATTGCCTGCCATCGTGCAGGCATTCAAGCAGGCGCATCCGACCGTGCAACTGGTGCTGCATAACGTGACCGGGAAAGACGGTCTGGCGTTGCTGCGTTCCGATGC
>CAZPCE010000371.1:0-2883 GCA_964584915.1 uncultured Arenimonas sp.
TCTGGGCCTGGAACAGTTTCCTCGCGGCGATCTGCGGCGATATCTGCATCTGGAAACCATCGCCTAAAACCCCGTTCAGCGCGATTGCCTCGATGAAAATCTGCAACGAAGCATTGAACGCCGGCGGCTTCCCTGACCTGTTTTATTTGTTCAACGATGCCGGCACCGATATCGCGCAACAATTCGTCGATGACCATCGAGTGCCCTTGATCAGCTTCACCGGTTCGACTGCCGTCGGCCGCATGGTCGGCGAGCGCGTTGCCAAGCGCATGGGCCGCAGCCTGCTCGAACTCGGTGGCAACAACGCCATGATCGTCGATGAAACCGCCGACCTGAAATTGGCGATTCCCGCCATCGTGTTCGGTGCGGTCGGTACCGCAGGTCAACGCTGCACGACGACTCGCCGCGTTTTCATCCACGAAACCATTTTCGAAGATGTCGTGGCGAAATTGGTCACCGCCTACAAACAGGTGGAAACCAAAATCGGCGACCCTACTCTGGCCACCACCCTGATGGGTCCCTTGACCGACAAAGCCACCGTGCAACGCTTCCTTGGCGTGCTCGAGAAAGCCAAAACTCTGGGCGGCACCGTTCGCACCGGTGGTACCGCACTCGATCGCAAAGGCAATTTCGTGACACCGGCGATCGTGACGGGCGTAAAAAATTCCGATGAAGTCGTGCAAACCGAAACCTTCGCGCCGATTTTGTATGCGATGCCGTTCAAGACACTCGATGAAGCCATCGATATGCAAAATGCCGTGCCGCAAGGTTTGAGCTCGGCCATCTTCACCAACAACCTGCGTGCCGCAGAACAATTTCTGTCGGCTGCCGGTTCGGATTGCGGCATTGCCAACGTCAATATCGGCACCAGCGGCGCGGAAATCGGCGGTGCTTTCGGCGGCGAAAAAGAAACCGGCGGTGGCCGCGAATCCGGTTCGGATGCCTGGAAGATCTACATGCGTCGCCAAACCAATACCATCAATTATTCCGATTCCTTGCCGCTTGCACAGGGCATCAAGTTCGACATCTAAATCAACGAAGGAATCGCAATGAATTCGCCTGCAAAAGAAACCAGCGTCATGGCAATCGTGAGCCTGGTCAGCGGTATTTTGGGTTGGACGATTGCGCCTTTTCTGGGCTCAATCATCGCCGTCATCACGGGCCATATGGCCCGTAGCGACATACGCAAAAACCCCGCCACGAAAGACGGCGACGGACTGGCATTGGCAGGCCTGATACTTGGCTGGGTCAATATTCTCAGCTGGGTACTCGGCATAATCTTCTTCGGCGGAGTGCTGCTTGCCTTTTTCGGTTTGCTTTTCGCGGCCAACGGCGGTCACTGAGTGTACGGACTAGCACGCCCTTTCCTGTTTTGCCTCGATGCTGAAACCGCTCACGGTGTGGGCCTTAAAGCCATCGAAGCCGCTTACCGGCTTGGGCTGAATCCATTATTGGCAAGCAAGACGCCGATCCTGAAAACCAAAGCGTTTGGCGTCGAATTTCCCAATCCGGTTGGATTGGCCGCCGGCCTGGATAAAAACGGCGAATATATCGATGCCTTGCTGGGCCTCGGTTTCGGTTTTGTCGAAATCGGCACCACCACGCCGAAGCCGCAGGAAGGCAACGAAAAACCGCGCATGTTCCGGCTCCCCGACAAACAGGCCGTGATCAACCGCCTGGGCTTCAACAACACCGGCGTCGATGCCTTGGTGAAAAATGTCGAGAAGGCCGCACGCAAGGGCATTCTCGGCATCAATATCGGAAAAAACAAAGACACGCCCAACGACAAGGCCATCGACGATTATATTTATTGCCTGGAACGCGTTTACACGCTCAGCGACTACGTGACCGTCAATATTTCTTCCCCCAACACCACTGGCTTGCGCGACTTGCAGACCGAAGAGTATTTCCGCCGCTTTATAGGCGAACTGCGGGAAGTGCAGGAAGAATTGTCAGGCGTGAACGGTTTCAAAACGCCGATGCTGATCAAGATCGCTCCGGACCTGACCGAAGCCGCCTTGGACGGCATGGCGGAAGTGCTGAATGCAGCGCAGGTCGATGGCGTGATCGCGACCAACACCACCATTGATCGTATGGAAATCAAAGGCAACAAATACGAATACGAAGTCGGTGGTTTATCCGGCAAGCCTTTGTATGGTCGCTCGACTGCCGTTCTGCGTCGTTTGCGTACGCGCCTCAACGACAATATCCCGTTGATCGGTGTCGGCGGTATTCTGAGCGGCGCGGACGCCGCAGGCAAAGTCGCGGCAGGCGCAAGCCTGGTGCAGTTTTATACCGGCCTGATCTATCGCGGCCCGGAGTTGATCGATGAAAGCGTAAGCGCCATTCGCCGCCGCCGCGAAGGAGTTGCATGAGCGGATACCAGCTCGGCGAGAATGTTTCACTTGCCGGCCGCAACACGTTTCGCATACCTGCTCGCGCCGAAATTCTTGCCGATGTAAAAAATTCCGATGCGTTGGCGGAGTTGTTCGATTTCGCGATGCTGCGCAGCGGCCCGGTGATGTTACTCGGCGAAGGCAGCAATATCCTGTTTGCGGCTGATGTTCCCGGCGTGGTCATTTGCCTGACGATGAGCGAAATCACTATCGTCAAGGATGAAGGAGATTTCGCTCTCGTACGCGCCGATGCCGGCGTGAACTGGAATGATTTCATTGGCTGGGCCCTTGGCCGCGGTTTGCTTGGCCTCGAAAACATGTCCTTGATTCCCGGCACCGTGGGTGCCTGCCCGATCCAGAATATCGGCGCCTACGGTGTCGAAGTCGGCGAATTCATCGAAACCGTCGAAGTGTTTGATCGTCAATCACAACGCATAAAGCGCATTTCTAAAACCGAATGCGAATTTGCCTATCGAGACAGTCTGTT
>CAZPCE010000372.1:0-2869 GCA_964584915.1 uncultured Arenimonas sp.
CCGATGTAGGCTTCGTTCACGTCAACCTGTACTTCGAGCGAATCCATATCGACCAAGGTGCCGATACCGGTCCGAATCGAACCACCGCCGGCAGAAATGGGTGAAATCATTTCGCCCGGCTGTGCGGCCTTGGTCACGATTACGCCCTTGAACGGTGCACGGATGACGGTGTTATCGACTCCGTTGTTGGAAATCTTCAGTTGATCTTCTGCAACGCTCACGCTGCGTTGCAAACTCAGCAGACGTGCGGCCCGCGAGTCGCGCTCGGCGATGGCGGCATCGAGTGACGAAGCAGCCACCAGCTTTTTCGCTGCCAATTCGCGTTGGCGCACCAGATTTTTTTCCGCGAGTTTCAGTTGCGCCTGCGCTTCTGCCAACTGCGAACGTGCCGAAGCGAGTTGCGATTGCGACAAGTCTTGCTGCGCACTGGCATCCACGGCTTCGAGCGTTGCCAGAATCTGGCCTTCCTCGACGCTTTGGCCTTCTTCGATCATCACCTCTTTCACCTTGCCGGTGATTTTCGAAGATACGGTGGCGATGCGGCGTGCGGTGACGTAACCGGATGCATCGAGTACCGAGGCCGGCCCGCTTTCCGCGGCAGAGCGCGCCTTGGTGGTTTCGACCTCGGTCGGCTTCATGCTTTTGAGCACGAACAGCAGCGCGACGATTGCGACCAGAACACCGACGACAATCGGCCAAATTTTGCGCTTCTTCTTTTGTCCGTCAGCGCCACGATTGATGCTGAGCTCTTTCAATAAATCGGCAGGACGAGACATGGAAACTCCAATCAAAATCAAACGATGTGCGTAGTGTGCCTGAGCGGCAGGGGGTAATCACCTGACAAAAGTCAGGAAATTCGCGGCAGGGCAAATTATCCGAAGCGGGATGGTGGCTGCGTGAACGGAAGCAGGCGTGAATCTTCAATGGCGGCGGTACGATGGCCAATGCCGGCGAGGTAATCCCGATGCGAGTTGAACGCCATGAAGCTTTGCACGCTGGCCTGACGCACCAGCATCACCTTGTCCCAGCGTTCGGTTTCCGGGCCTATCAAAAAGTGCCCGCCGTCGCCGAGAAAAAGCAGCTCGCCGCCGCTGGCCTGCAGAAAAGGCAGTGTGTGCTCGATGTATTTTTCAAAGGCCGCTTCGCCGCTGATCGGCGATGCCGGCGCCAACCCGGGTGTCTGCGAATAATCGGCAATGTCGCGAAATCGCAATAGGTTGAGCATGACGAAGCTGCCTTCGATACCGCGCAGGAAGAATTCTCGCCCGGCGTTTTGCGTGGGTTCGAGATAGCGAACCGGATTTTCCAGCGCCTTCATTGGCATTAGTCCTTTGGGATTGACTCGACGGGTATCGGGAACGCCAAGTGCATGGCGTGATCTTTTACATCGCCCGGCCAGGTGGAAATCAGGTTTTCGAATGACTGCCGGTCATTTTTGAACAGGGAGCGGGTCGCCTCTTCAAAGCCTGGCATATCGCCGGCAATCGCCTGCAGGAAATGGTAGGCACGTTCCTGCGCCTGCCTGGTCATCGAGCTTTCGCTGCCGGCTTTTTTCGCCTGTTCGACCAGCTTGCGCAGCACGACCGAGGCACCGCCAGGTTGGGCTGCCAGCCATTCCCAATGACGCGGCAACAAGGTCACTTCGCGCGGCACCACGCCGAGTTTTGGCCGACCGCGACCGCGTTGCTCGTTGCCGGTTTCGGCCGCATCGGCGGTTTCCGTTTCAGGAGCTTTCGCCGTCGGCTGCAATCTGGCGAGCACCTGTTTATCGGTGCCGCGAATATCGATATCGATGTTCCGGCCCGACTGGTTGTCGAAGATCAAAACCGCGCCATCGGAATTGGATTCGATCGCGCGTTTGGCCGACAACGCGAGTTGATCCAGCCGGCCCGAGGCAATGCTCGTGTGGCCGACGAATAAGGTGAAAGGCGCTAATGCCGTGATTTCCATGGGAAGCCTTGAAAGCTGAAGTTGGCAAATATTACCCGGGTATAAATAGCTTGTCAATAATACCCGGGTAAAATTATGCTTTGCAGCGTTCAAGGCGCGAATGCATCTACCAAGCGCGTATATAAATCCTCTGTCTTCCCGAGATGACGAGTTCAATCAGTGCAAAAGTTATTTCCTGAGAATGCTACATGCACCACTGCGATTCGCAGGGAACGCCATCGCCGTCGCCATCCATTTCGGTCTTCGGACAATGCTGGATATAGAAGGTCGCTTCTTCACAGGAAGTCATTTGCGGGCAACGGGTTTTGCCTTCGCAGCGGAATTGGCTTGTTGCCGGTTTGGGTTTGCTCACTCGCAGCAATTTGTCCGCTTCCACGGATTGCACGATAGTCCCGGATCCGGAATGCCGGATACCCAGCCACCAATACAATCCCGCGACAATCAGCATGAAAAGTACCACCGCGACAAGTCCGGATGAATTGTCGTTCTCTTTTTCGCGGCGCGTTTTTTGGAAAGGGGGCAGATCGGGAAATATGACCTTGATCGCCTTTTGCCCCTTGTCATCTTTTGGTCCCAATTCGTAGGTCACCACTTCGCCTACAACCGGAACATGTTTCTTGTGGCTCAACTGGCTGACATGCACGAATATTTTTTCGCCACCGCCATTCCAGACGATAAAACCGAATCCGCGTTCGGCATTCCATGCGCTGATCTTGCCTTGATATCTCATCGGTATTGAATCCCGTCAGACAAGGGGCGGCAAATTATTTCACGTAGCGCGTCTTCAGCATTTTATAAACCGCACGCAATCCCTGCGCTTCACCGCCAGCCGGTCGGCCAGGGCGTTCACCGTCGTTCCAGCTATACACATCGACATGCGACCACACCATGCCTTCTTTCACGAAGCGTTCGAGATACA
>CAZPCE010000373.1:0-2850 GCA_964584915.1 uncultured Arenimonas sp.
GCCGTTTACACGTGACGAATTGCTGTCCGCGATTCGCAAATACGTGAAAGCAAGCTGAGGCGGCCATGGCAAATAACTCCGCCCCCCGCCTAAGTTCCTTTGACGTTCTGCAGGATTACGAACAGCGTTCGCTGGTGCATGCTCCGGGACGTCCGGAAATGATCGAGGCGGCGGGTCACTGGCGTGGTGTTGGTTATCGCCTGGGCAAACGCCGGTTTGTTTCGTCATTCGATGAAATCGTCGAAATCATTACCTTGCCCAGCGTTACTGCAGTGCCGGGTGCAAACCCCTGGATGCTCGGTGTCGCCAATGTCCGCGGCAGCCTGCTTCCGGTGGTTGATCTGAAACAATTTCTCGAAGGCGACCGCACGGTCGTGCATGACGGCCAGCGCGTTCTGGTCATACGCCAGTCCGGCGGCAACGTTGCCGTGTTGATTGATGAATTATTCGGCCAGCGTACTTTCAACGACACCCACCGGGTGGAGATCGAAGAGCAGTACGAAGGCCGCTACGGCAACTTTGTCAGTCAGGTTTACCAATTGAATGATTCACAATGGGGTGTGTTCAACATGTCTTTGTTGGCTCGCACACCAGAATTTCGGCAGGCTGTCCTATGAAGGCGGCTTCTAATGGTTTTTTATGGGGTGAGGTTTAACTATGAGCAGCAAATTCAGCTCGGTATCGAATAAAGTCTCGGGTTTCGGCACCAGAATATGGGCCGGTATTCTCGTCGCTTCGCTCTTGTTGCTTGGTGCCAACGTCACCTCGCAAACATACTTGAGCGGGCGGGAAAACAACGCCCGGGCCGTCAGCGCCGAGTTGCAGGTGCTGTCGCAGAAGCTGGCGAAGTACTCGCAGGAAGCCGTGGGCGGTAAGGCCGAATCCTTCGATGCATTCCAGGCGACCAAGTCCAGGATCGATACCATCGTCAAATCGCTCAACGACGGCGGTAACGGTGTGGACGCCTACCGCAACAACATCAATGCGCTCGGTGTGAAATCCGCATTGGCCAAGGTGACGGAAGTCTGGACCCGCATGTCCAAAGACGCCAACCGCATCTCGACCAGCCAGAAGCAGATTCTGGAATTCTCCGACAACGCCGGCAGCTTCTCCGCTCGCATCCCGCAAATCTCCGCCCGTCTCGACGAGGTGGTGCGACAAATGGCCGACAGCGGTGCCTCGGCATCCCAGATCAATCTTGCCAACCGTCAAATCGTGCTGGCAGACCGGATGTCGCGTCGCGTAACGGAAATCCGTGCCGGTGGCGACAACGCCATCACCGCGGCCGACGCGCTCTCACGCGACTCCTCGGTGTTCTCGCAGGTGTTGACCGGTTTGCAAAAAGGCGATGCCAAGATGGGCATCAGCCAGGTGACGTCGCCTACGGCAGCAAGCGCTGTTAGCGCCGTGGAAAAACTTTACGTCGATTCGCAAAAAGAAATGGATGCCATTCTGCAGGCATCGACCGACCTGTTCGAAGTGCAACAAGCCAACGGGCAGATTTCGGGCGATTCCAACGTCCTGGAAGAAAATTCGGCGGCATTGCTGAAATCCTTCGATACCATCAACCAGAAACGCGCATTCCCGAACGTCTGGATCTCGGGTATTTCGGCGATCGTCGCCATTTTCGCTCTGGTGGGCTTGTTGAGAACCGCTTCCGCCGCCCAACGCGTCCAGTTGAGCGAAACCAAGCAAATCAACCAACGTAACCAGGAAGCTATTTTGCGCTTGCTGGACGAAATCGGTTCGCTCGGTGAAGGTGACTTGACCGTAAAAGCGACGGTGACCGAAGACATTACCGGCGCGATCGCGGACTCCATCAACTTCGCCGTGGATCAGCTGCGATCCCTGGTGTCGACCATTAATGAAACCGCCGTGCAGGTGGCTGCTGCTGCCCAGGAAACCCAGGCAACCGCGATGCATCTGGCTGAAGCTGCGGAACACCAGGCGCAACAGATTACGTCGGCTTCGCAACAAATTAACTCGATCGCGAGCTCCATCGACCAGGTGTCCAAGAACTCCGCCGAGTCGGCCGACGTGGCATCGCGCTCCGTGCAAATTGCTGCAAAAGGCGCCGACGTTGTGCGTCAGACGATTCAGGGCATGGACAACATCCGTGACCAGATTCAGGAAACCTCGAAACGTATTAAACGACTGGGTGAAAGCTCGCAGGAAATTGGTTCGATCGTGGAACTGATTAACGACATCGCCGAACAAACCAACATTCTTGCTCTTAACGCCGCTATTCAGGCGGCATCCGCCGGTGAAGCAGGCCGCGGCTTCGCCGTGGTGGCCGACGAAGTGCAACGACTCGCAGAACGCGCATCGAATGCGACCAAGCGAATTGAAACACTGGTTCAAACCATTCAATCCGATACCAACGAAGCCGTGAGTTCGATGGAACAAACGACGGCCGAAGTGGTGTCTGGTGCCCGCCTGGCAGAAGACGCCGGCTTGGCACTCGGCGAGATTGAAAAGGTGTCGAACGATCTTGCAGATCTGATTCAAAATATTTCGACCGCCGCCCGTCAGCAGTCCACCGCTGCTACGAACATCACCGCAACGATGTCCGTGATTCAGGAAATTACGACGCAGACCTCGCAAGGTGCCAGCCAAACCGCCGACTCGATTGGTAACCTGGCGCAGCTCGCTGCAGATCTACGTCGTTCGGTAGCCGACTTTAAATTGCCAGGCTAAGGCTTGGCGATTGGAAGATGGATTTTTTGAATGCTGGTTTAAACGAGTTGTTTGGTTCGCCAAACAGCTCACCATGAGGACCTCGGCATGAGGCTGCACGACAATAACGATTTCACCACGCTCACCTGGGTAAAGCCGGAACTTGACGAAACA
>CAZPCE010000374.1:0-2830 GCA_964584915.1 uncultured Arenimonas sp.
TCGGCTTCATTGCGCTCGCCGGTGTCTCGGCCGAATTCGGCGTGGTGATGCTGATTTATTTGGACAACGCGGTAAAACGCGCTCGGGTTTCCGGTGAGCTAAAGGATATTCAGTCCCTGGACGCAGCGATTACCGAAGGTGCATTGCGTCGGGTAAGACCCAAGGCGATGACGGTGATCACGATCATTGCCGGTCTGTTGCCGATCATTATCGCGACCGGTGCAGGTGCGGCAACCATGCAGCGCATTGCAGCACCGATGCTCGGCGGCATGCTCAGTGCACCTTTGCTATCACTGATTGTGATTCCCGCGATTTACAAATTGTGGTTAAGCCGAGGATTAAAAACGGCTACTGGAGAACTGCCATGAAAACAAAAATATTAGTGAGTGCAATTGCATTCGGTGTATTGTTGATGGGATGCACTGCAGTACCGATTCGCGATGATTCACGAGTGCAAAATTCCATTGGCGCAGCGGGTGTTGGTACTCCACGGCTGCCGGCTAACGGCGAATCGTATTTAGACAACGCCTGGTTCGCTGAACCACTAACTGTGGACCGTGCAGTACAAGCCGCCCTGCTCAACAACCCGCAAGTACGCGTCGAACTGACCCGTTTGGATGCGGCACAAGCTGAATTGATTCAGGCAGGACTGCTTCGAAATCCGATGGGCTCACTGATGGTGTTGCGCCCGGAAGGCGGCGGTCGTTTTGAACTCGATTACAACCTGATGCAAAGCTTGTTTGATCTTTTTACCCGGAGCAAACGGATTGATGTAGCCAATGCGGCGCAAGCACGCGTGCAAGCCGAAGTGATGATGTCTGTGGTCCGCATTGCACAAGATACCGAGGCCGCCTACTACGAAGCGATGACCGCAAAAGATGCCGTGCTATTGCAACAGGAATTACTCACGCTGGAACAAAGCGTACTCGTCCTGCAGATACGCAAATCCGGACAAGGCATTTTGTCTAGCCGTGCGGTGATGGCGCAGCAAGCGAACACGTCCCAGCGGGCGCACGAACTGCGCTCGGCAGAAGCCGAGCAAACGAAGGCAATGTCGGCTTTGGCAAGGCAATTAGGACTTTCCAGCGTCGACTCTCTGCGGCTACCAAAACATATTCCGGAACTCACGCTATCGGTATTGAACGAACCCGAGTTGCAAGCGCTCGCTCAAAAGCATCGGCCAGAATTATTGGCAACGAATTCCAGTATCGAACAAGCCAGGGCAGAGAAAAAACTGCAAGCCGGCGGACTGCGCAATACCGATGCGTCGCTGGGCATCGCCGGCAATCGCGAAAGCAGCGGGTTCAGCATGAAGGGGCTCGCAGTACAAATCACGCTGCCTATTTTTGATACCGGTCGTGCTCGCGGCATGTTGGCCGACGCGAACATTGCCCGGGCACACTATCAAGACGAAGCAACACGACGTCTCATTCCGCTTGAAGTAGAGCGTGCCTTCGCTACGTTGATTTCCAGTACGAAAGCGCTCGAGCACGCCGATCATCATTTTCAGCAACAACAGCAATTGGAAGCACTGGCCATGCGCAATTATCAGCAAGGCGTTCAAGGTTACCTGGACATAATGGAAGCAAGACGGCTTCGATTGGCTTCCCGGTCGGAACAGCTGCAAGCGCAGCGCACGCTCCGGCTTGCCTATGTTGATCTGGCGCGAGCAACGGGAGTTGCCATGCAACAAGGTGGCTAACGCCAGTATGCATATGCAATGACAAGCATTGTCCTGCCGAGTCGTTTTCAGCAGCTTAGTTATGCCCTTTGTACGCTAATGCCGGATTGGGGTATGGGGCCGGCGTTTGACATAAATCAATATGGGCGGTCTCAGAGGCCAATAAGATGGTGCAATCAATAATCCTTCTGGCCGTGCGGCGTGTTTGCCTTAGCGCAGGTGGGTCCGACACGTCCCGGTGTCATGTCCTATCGTCATTTCTTATCCAGAGTCTGCGGTTCCATTTTTCGAACACCTTTAGGTACCTTGAGATCTCGCCATGACATTGACTTCAAATATCAAAGTATCCACGTTGATGGATGACGGCGATGAAATGCATTTCTGCACCACCTGTGCATTTTCAAAAGCCTGCCAATCACAAGGCTACGACAAGGCAACTCTTCGAAAACTGCATGTGTTGGTTGAACACATCGGCCCCATAAAGCAGGGAGATTATATTTTCCGGGAAGGCGATGACTTCAATGCCATCGCTGCCGTGCGGGAAGGAACCGTTAAAACCTGTGTTTTCGACAGCGATAATAATGAAAAAGTGCTCGGGTTTTTTCTGCCGGGCGAAGTCATCGGATTGAATGCGATCCACTATTCCAAATATCCATGTAACGCAGTCGCACTAGACAATGTGATGCTGTGCCGCTTTTCATTCCCGAAAATGGCACTGCTCGCGTCCAACATGCCAGGTTTGCAGGCTCAGTTATTCCGCCTGTTATCGCAGGACATCGGCAAGGCGGCCTTGCTGACCGGCGACTACCGTGCTGATCAGCGGACGGCCGCTTTTCTGCTAACGCTTTCCAGGCGCCATGCCCAGTGTGGTCTCTCGGCAAGCTTGTTTTATCTCGCCATGAGCCGCACCGACATAGCGAACTATTTAAGGCTTGCTCCCGAAACCCTGAGTCGCGTCCTCAAGCGCTTTCAATCTGACAAGCTGATTCGGGTGTTGCGCCGCGAGATCGAATTGCTGGATTTCGGGGCACTGGAATTACTGGCTCTGCCAATCCTCAGAAACTGAATATTCACCCGTCATTGGCTGGGCGGGAGTCAGGGCAGCTTGATTTCAAGGGAAATTGGGAATAAGGTAGTAATCAATTACTA
>CAZPCE010000375.1:0-2822 GCA_964584915.1 uncultured Arenimonas sp.
CGGCCGATTCGATTTCGCGCGACTGGTTGAACTCGATCGTGATGCTCGAACGGCCGTTACGCGAATTGCTTTGCAACAGATCGACGCCTTCGATTCCCGAGACCGCGTCTTCAAGCAATTGCGTTACCCGCGATTCCACCACCGCGGCGGATGCCCCGGTGTAGCCGGTATCGATCGACACTACCGGCGCATCGATATCGGGCAACTCGCGCAGGGGCAGTCGTGTAAACGCGATGATGCCGAGCACCATCAGGATCAAGCTGACGACCGTCGCGAATACTGGGCGTCGTATGGAAATATCCGATAGCGACATCCTAGTTGGCCTTCGCTTTGCTATCGCCGGCCTTGCCGCTTTCGGCATTCGCATCCGGCTTGCTGTCGAACTCCTTCACCGTCTGGCCAGGCCTGAGTTTCGACGTGCCTTCCACCACGATCCGATCGCCGGCTTTCAAACCCTGCACGATTTCGACAAAACCGAAACTGCGGGTCCCGGGTTTCACCACCGTTTTTTCCGCCTTGCCATCGAGCGTTACCCGATAGACGAAACTTTCGCTGGCGATTTGCTGCAAGGCCAGTTCGGGAATCACGAGCGCCGTGCGTTGCGTTTGCAGGACGTTGATTTCGAGCAACATGCCGGGGCGCAAGGTGCTGTCGGGATTATCGATTTCCGCCTGCGCCGCAATCGATCGGCTGGCGACGTCGACGCGACTATCGACGCTGATCACTCGGCCGGTAAATACCTTGCCGGGATAAGCATCGCTGCGGGCTTCAATCGCGAGATTGGTTTTCAATGCCGCCATTTGCACTTCCGGTAATGAAAAATCGACCTTGATTTTCGATACATCGTCCAAGGTGGTGATCACTGTGCCGGCACTGATCAACTGGCCGGGACTTACCTGCCGCAAACCCAGCACGCCGGAAAACGGCGCCACGATAACGCGATCGGCGAGTGTCGCCTGCGCCGCCTGTGCGCGAGCACGCGCTGCGTCGCGATTGCTGCGCAAGGTATCGAGCTGGCTGGCGGACACCAGTTTTTCTTTCGCCAATTGTTCGCCGCGGATGAATTGCCGGTCGGCGTCTTTCACCTGTGCTGCAGCAACGGCAAGATTCGCGGTATCGCTACCGGTTTGCAGGGACACCAGAACCTGCCCTGCCCGCACGCTGTCGCCGCTTTCAAAATGGACGCGCGAAATCTTGTCACTGACGCGTGAAGCAATTTCGATCGATTCCCTTGCCCGTGCGGTGCCGACTGCCTGCACGCGTTCGCCCCAGTTTTTTTCGGCAACGAGTGCGGTGATCACTACGGCTGGCGGTGCATCCTTGCCCGCACCCGGTGCCCCGCCTTTCGCTTCTTCCTTGCCGCAGGCGCTGACGAGAAGCGCGGTGGATATTGCAATCACTGCAATAGAAAAATGCTTCATGCTTTTTTTTCCAGTTTGTTATGGGTACCGTCGCAGAGCGGCGCGTGATTCGTTTTCTTGCACAGGCAAAACCAGACCCGCTCGTTGCGCGCGGCGGTATATTTTTTCGGCGAGAACCCGCTGCCTTTATGAGAACCATCGCAGAACGGTTGAGTCTTGCTCAAGCCGCACGCGCACCAGTAATAATCCTTGCCCTTTTCTACATCAAAGACGATCGGATTTACGACGGGATTGACGCTATCGTTCATGGCGGGCCTTCTTTCGTGAAGGCCACTATTCTAGGCTATCTTGCCGCCGGATCGTGTATAGAGAATGTTATGCAACGGATCGTTGCAATCAGTTTTCGGCTATGACTAAAGTCATGGCTATTGTCATCGCACTGGCGATATCTTCGATCCAGAATGGCTTGTGCAATATTGCCGCTATCTTCAATCCACGTGCTTCCGCTTCTTTGCGGCGACGCTCGATTTCTTCGGGCGGCATGCCGGTAACGAAAATGACCGGGTGTTTTGCATGGTGCTCCGCCATGATCGTGCAAATATCCTCGCTGGCGTGATTGGGCATCGTCAGATCGAGCATCACTACCGCTGGCGATTCGAGATAGGCTTTCTTGAAACCGGGAAGGTCAATCGCGGTATCGGACTGGTAGCCGCACTGTTCGAGCAAATACTGGGCGAGATAAACCATCTCGGCATCGTCATCAACGATAAGTACTTTCGGCAATTCCTCTCTTTTTGTCATCATTGAAAACCCCTTCCATCCACTAAAGTCATGTGGACAATTACTTGATACACCTTTTTTTATCGGGTTTTCGTGGCGTAACACCTTTTGACACTGGCATGCCTGTTTCGATGTTTTTCCATGAGATGCATCACAGTTTTAAATTGCCTTTGCTGACACGCAATGTCGAGGCCGCGTGAAATTGCGTGCACTGCAACATTTGTCCGCACGGATAAAAAAACACCGGCGCTTGGCCGGTGTTTTCGAATTGCATCCTGAAGCGTGAATCAGGCGAGCGGAATTATTTTTTCCACTGGCCCAATGCAGCCAGGCCATTGTCCTTGGCACGGGCATGAACGGTTTGCTGGGCGGCGCCCACATTGCCCACGAGGTCTTTCGACCAGATCTTGAGTGCGGCAGCCTGCATCGCACGACCATAGCTAAACGACAACGGCCAGGGGTGCGGACCCATCTGGTTCATCGCGTTCAAATGCGCGGTGGCTTTTTCGTCGCTTTGACCACCCGACAGGAACACGATGCCCGGCAGAATGGCCGGCACGGCGCTCTTCAGGCAGCGCACGGTCATTTCGGCGACTTCCTCAACACTGGCCTGCTCAGGGCAATCCTTGCCCGAGATCACCATGCTGGCTTTCAGGATGGTGCCTTCCAGCATCACGTTTT
>CAZPCE010000376.1:0-1914 GCA_964584915.1 uncultured Arenimonas sp.
GGCAGCGCCAGGCAATTCGTTTTTTTGCGTCCACGGCAGGCTTGGCACTGTCTGCTCGGCGATGGCAATCGCTTTCGAATACTGTGGATGTTGATCGCCGCAAATCTCGATACGTGGCCGTTGATTGCATTGGGCCCGCAATTCATCCGGGCTCAGGAACAATTGCGTCGGCGAAAGAATGGGACGTTCGACGTCATGACGGCGTTGTTCCCAGCGCTCGCTGGTTTGCTGCCAGAAACTTTCTGCAGCGTGCTCCACGCCATCGCCGGAAATAATCAAACTGTTTTTTGGGAGATGATCGAACAGACTCGCGGTTTGATCGAAAAACAGGGGCAAATAATATTCGATGCCGTTGGGCGCCACGCCTTCTTTCAAATCCTGATAAATCGTGCAGCGGCGTGCATCAAATTCAAACTGTTCACTCAGATTCTGCCGGGCTTTTTTGGTGCCTGCCGCATCGAGGGGGAACTCGCGAGCCGGGAGCAGGCGAACGGATTCCACAGGATGGTCTGAGCGTTGTGTTTCCGGATCAAAGCTTCGCAAGGAATCAATTTCATCATCGAATAATTCGATTCGATAAGGCACGTCCGAGCCCATCGGGTACAGATCAAGCAAGGCACCGCGCACGGCAAAATCGCCTGGGTCGTTCACTTGCGGAACATTGCGGTAACCACTGGCTTCAAGCCGGCGCTTTTCATGGTCGAGATCGAGTTTCTGGCCTTTTCGCAAATCCAGCACGTTGCCGGCAATCCATTCCGGCGGCGATACCCTCTGCATCAGCGATGCTACCGGCACCACCAAAATGCCGCGCTTGATCGAAGGCAATCGATACAAGGCAGCGATGCGCTGGGAAACAATATCGGGATGCGGACTGAATAAATCGTAGGGCAGTGTTTCCCAATCCGGAAAATGCAACAGGGGCAAGTCGTTGGCGACAATGCGCAGATCGTTTTCCAGCGCGCTGGCGCCGTGGGTGTCGCGCGCGATCGCGAGGATCAAACCATCGTGTTGTCGTGCGGCTTCCGAAATTGCAAGCGCCATTGCGCTCGGGCTATGCGGCGCACGCCAGTAGGCGCGCTGCTGGCCGGCGCGGGGAAAAGGAGGGCAGGGAAGGTTTGCATCAGAAGTCATCGGCCCATTTTAACCGATGTCATGTGAGGATGATTAAATCGTCAATACCACGCGGGTAATGCCGGCTTCGGTGTGGCGTGATTCACGCGTGAAGCCCATGTTTTCGGCCAGCTTCAGCATGGTCTGATTGCTGTCGAGCACATCGCCCCACAAGTGCCGAACATGATGTGCGCGGCACCATTCAATCAATCGTTCCATCAGGATTTTTCCTAGCCCGAGTCCGGTCACGAAATGGCTCACCAAAATGCCGAATTCGGCACGGCCGCCATTGTCATCGACCGACAGTCTTGCCACCGCACCGACCAACGCGGCGCCAGGCTCGAAAGGTTCGGCGGCGACAACGACGAAATCCGTTTGCGGATCAGGCTGTGTTAGGCGCATCAGGTAATCATCGCTGAGCGCCTTGATCGGATGCAAAAAGCGGCGGCGAATTTCATCCTCATGCAACAGATGAAAAGTGCCTGCGATGGGTAGTGCGTCGGCGGCTTGAATCGGACGAATCCAGAGGGTGCGGCCATCACTGAGCGTGATTGAATCCTGACGTTCCCACTTGCCTGGACGTTTGGCTTTTTTTGCTTTGGATAACATGGCGATAGAGTGCCATGAAAAGTCAGTGAGAATGCTCTAAAACTTTCGTGAAATCACTTGAATATGAAGCGCTTCTGAATCATTTGGATTCTTTTTTCAGCCATTGAAAAGCCGAGCTCGCGCCTTTTTCACCCAACAGGCGCGCGAGCACCGGCAAGACCGGTTGCAGGGCCTCATCGCAATGCCAGGGCGGAT
>CAZPCE010000376.1:1926-2800 GCA_964584915.1 uncultured Arenimonas sp.
AGCCGTAGTGGCGAATCGTCCGGGCGCACCAAAACTTCGGCAACAAATGCCGACTTGATCGGCAGCGCCGTTATTTTGCGGAAAAAAGATTGCAAGCTTCTGCGTTGCTTGATCGGATACCACACCGCATATATTCCGTTCGACCAGCGTTGCAAACCTTCTTGCAGGGCTTTCAGGATGGCATCGAATTCCGCCTCCTGCGCTTCGTAGGGCGGATCGATCAAGACAAGACCGCGTTTTTCCTTGAACGGCAATTTCGCCTTGATTGCGGCGTAGCCGTCGCGGCCGACGATGCTCACGCGGTCATCATTGGCAAACAAGGCTTTCAGGGGCTGTGCTTCTTCGTGTTGCCACTCGCAGCACATTAATCTGTCCTGTTCGCGCATGGCTTGCGCGGTCAACAAGGGCGAGCCGGGGTAAACCAGCAGACCGCCAACCGGATTGTCGGCGGCAACGGCATGCAGATAATGCTTGATCGGAGCGGGCAGGCCCTGCACGCCGACGAGTTGGAAAATGCCACCGCGCGCTTCGCCGGTTTTCTCGGCCTGCTCGCTTTGCATGTAGTAGCGGCCACGGCCGGCATGTGTGTCCAGTACGCAGAAACCGCTGTCCTTGCGCTTCAGCGATTCAATCAGTTGCAACAGCACTATGTGCTTGAGCACATCGGCGTGGTTGCCCGCATGGAAGGCGTGGCGATAACTGAACATGGCGCAATGGTAACGACTCGGCCCCTGGTTGCCGTAGTGCGCTGCGGCGTGGCGCAAGGTGGCCAGGCAGCGCGGGCCAGCGATGCTTGGTTGCAATGCTATATAAAACATAGCGTTTAGCGCTTGGCTGTAAAGGGCTAGAGCCTGGTTTTATGTAAACTATCACG
>CAZPCE010000377.1:0-2791 GCA_964584915.1 uncultured Arenimonas sp.
ACCAGCTGCAGCATGGATTGCATTTCGGGGCTGTCGGCTTTTACGTAATCGCGGTTCAAATTGAAATTCTGTGCTGTCGTGCGCCAACCCATTTCCTCGGGGCCACGTTGATTCGGACGATTCCAGGCAGCGAAGCGTTCATGGCCGTCAATATTGAAAACGGGTACGAAGACCAACACTTCCTGTTTCAACCAGCTTTTGTCTTCAGGCGTATTCAGTGCTTCGCGTAATGCCAGAAAGCCGGCATCCTTGCCATCTATTTCGCCCGCGTGGATACCGCCCTGTATAAGAAGTACGGGTACTTTTTTTGCCTTCGCATCTTTTGCATTCAGGGAGCCACTGCGTGAAGCAACCAATGCCAGCATCGGGCGATTTTCCGGAGTGCGGCCAAATTCCACGCAGCGCACCGCGTTGGGATAAGCTTTTTGGAAGTCATGGCAGAGTTGGACCACTTCATCAAAACGTCCGGTTTTCATGAAGCCGGTTTTTTCAGCGGTTGTCTGTAATGCCGGTGCAGCGTTGCTCGCAACCGCAGGTAGAAGAATGCAAAGGCCGAACAGGGCATTACGCAGCATGGTGATCATCCGAAATGTTTTCCGGATGATGCCTTAAATCCTTCAGTTTCAACAGGCCATCAAGTCAAGGTGTTAACAGAGTTGTCTTTACGCCGTCGGGTTCGGGAATGCCGATGCTTACCGGCACACCGCCGATCACACGCGGGGCGCGCCCCAGTAATTCCGGCAATCGATTTACTCTGGGAACATTGTCGTATTGCAGTAGCTCCCAATGGCCAAAAGAGAACGGCGAGAAGTGCAACAGATCGCATATGTGGCTGCCGATTCTTGCCAGCAAGCCAGGAACGCGAATGCACCGAGCCGGTTCGGTCGAGTGGCTCATCCGCATGGCTTGCATGTAGGTTGCGATGTCGCGCAATTGAAGACCGCCAAGATCAAATTCGCGTTGTTCGGGTCGGGCATTGGCAGCGATCGGGAATTCAACCAGGTTTGCCAATGCCTCACCCAGGTCTTTGACATCAAGTGCTGCAATTTTTCCGTTCGCTTTATCAGGCAGTACATGCACGGGCAGGTGCGACAGTCTGCGAATCCAGCTGGCGCCAAACCCACCACTACCGTCCAGCAATGATGGCCTCACGAGACAATAATCGGTGCCGCTCATTCCCAATAATTGTTCGGCCTTGAATTTGCTTCTCAGAAAACCGCTGCGATGCTCATGGTTAAGGCCGAGTGCCGAGACATGAATCAGGCGAATGTTTTTTTGCTTGCAAGCTTGGGCTAGCGCCATCGGAGCGTTTAGATGCACCGCTTCATAACTCTCTTTTCTGCGTTCCCGCAGAATACCGACGCAATTGATCACCACGTCCACGCCTTCCAGTGTGCTGCGCCACAGTTCGGCATAGGGTAGTAGTTCGAAACGGACCTGGCGTTTTTCGCAGTTGTGGGCTGCTTCTTTCAGGCGTTTTTCAAGCCTTTCAGGGTGACGGCTGCCGACAATGACTTGGTAGTTTTGCTTTAGAAGAGCGCTGACCGCATGGCGGCCGATGAATCCGGCGCCACCCAAGACCATGACTTTCAAGGCTTTTTCCATGTCGGGCTCACTTTTCTGTTCAGCTGAAATATTCAGGCATTTCGGTCTTGACAGAAATATATGACGAAACTAAAATGAATGCAAGAGTTTGGAGCAATAAATGGAAAATGTTGCCGAGTATGTTGTGGATACGCTGAGCCCGATTCGTCGGCGCTTCGTTATGCACTGGGGCGAGATGGGATCGCGTTGGGGCGTTAATCGTACCGTGGCTCAAATTCATGCTTTGCTGTTTTTGTCGGGTCGGCCGATGCATGCCGAAGAAATAGCCGAAATCCTGCAAGTGGCTCGTTCAAACGTCAGCAACAGCCTCAAGGAATTGCAAAATCTGAACCTGGTTCGCGTCATTCATATATTTGCCGACCGTCGCGACCACTTCGAGACCTCGAAAGACGTATGGGAATTGATGCGCACGGTAGTCCGCGAACGAAAAGCACGTGAATTCGATCCTACCGTCGGCATATTGAAGGACTGCATGGCCGACCCGGCATACGAGACTGAAGACAAGGATACCCGCAAGCGCATCGAAGACACTTATGGCCTGATGGTGGCGATGTCATCCTGGGGTGAGGAGATGCTGAGGCTGGAACCTGCCACATTGATGAAAGTCATGAAGCTGGGCAGCAAGATTCAAAAATTGATCCGTGACAGCACGAAATGAATATCGCTTACCCACTGCGCATCTACTATGATGCCTCATGTCCGTTGTGTCGCACCGAAATGCATACGTTGAAGCAATACGATATCAGGCAGCGACTTGACCTGGTGGATTGTTCACCGGAGGATTTCAGCGATGAGTTTTCCGGAAATGCAGGCTATCGAAGAGCGTCAATGATGAAATTAATTCATGCCCGTGACGCGCAAGGTCGTTGGTTGATAGGCGTTGCGGTTTTCGAAGCGGCTTACGGCGCTACCGGCATTATCGGTATGGAGAAAATGTGGGCCAATCCAGTACTCAGGCCGATATGGGATCGAATCTACCCGTGGATAGCCAATAATCGCATGTTTTTATCGAAACTCGGGCTTACAAGGGTGTTTGGCGGAATGGTGAGACGTGCTGCCAAGAAAGCGGCGGCTAAATCGCAGGCGTGCGCAAATGATATGTGTGAGCTATAGCTTCAGTTTTTAGCTACCTAAGAATACTCAAATAATCCAGCGTCTCTGGTATAAAAAATCATAATCAGCACGA
>CAZPCE010000378.1:0-2784 GCA_964584915.1 uncultured Arenimonas sp.
GATAAAGAACTTGTCGGGAAAATTAACGATGACGGTTGCCATCCGCAGGGACGGGAGCGTCGAGGATATTGTGCTTAACAAACCAAGCGGCGTGGTGATCATCGACCAGGCGGCCATGAAAATCGTCAGGCTGACCGAGCCTTTCGCACCCTTGCCGAAAACCGCCGAAAATATCGATGTGCTGCATATCACCCGCACCTGGGATTTTGGCGATGGTGATCTGGAAACGTTTTGACGGACGATTCAGTGCCCCGCTTTCGCGGGAGACTCGTAGCATTTTTTCAAGCCAACAAGGCTTTCAACACCGCCATCCGCACCGCCACGCCGTTGCTGACCTGCGGCAGGATAATCGATTGCGGACCATCGGCCACTTCATCGGCGATTTCAACGCCGCGATTCATCGGTCCCGGATGCATGACGATGGCATCTGCCTTGGCAAGAGCCAGCCGCTTTTGCGTTAGTCCGTAATCCTGAAAATAGCCATCCAGCGAAGCGACCAACCCTTCTTCCATGCG
Source organism: uncultured Arenimonas sp. (assembly GCA_964584915.1). Taxonomy (GTDB): domain Bacteria; phylum Pseudomonadota; class Gammaproteobacteria; order Xanthomonadales; family Xanthomonadaceae; genus Arenimonas. Next base: position 516 of record CAZPCE010000378.1, read on the forward strand.
CTCGCGCTGCAATCGCAGCATCATGACGACATCCACGTCCTTGATCGCGATGTCGAAATCCTCGAAGCGCGTGCAACCATCGATGGTGCCGTCTGTCGGCAACAAACTCGACGGGCCGCAAACGCGAATTTCACCTGCTCTCAAGGTGCGTAACGCATTCAAGTCGGAACGCGCTACGCGTGAATGCCTGATATCGCCGGCAATCAGTATTTTGAGTCCGGAAAAATCATTGCCTTTCGCCTGGCGGATGCTGAGCATGTCCAGCAAGCCCTGCGTCGGATGCTGGTGGCGACCATCGCCGGCGTTGATCACGCTGGTGCCGGGGTTTGCCGCTTGCGCCAGTTTTTCCACCGCACCGTTTTCCGAATGCCGGATCACGAAGGAATTGACGCCCATCGCTTCGAGATTTTTCAGAGTGTCGATATCGGTCTCGCCTTTTTTACCCGACGAGGTCGATGCATCGAATGTAAATACATCAGCTCCCAAGCGCTGGGCGGCCAGCAAAAACGAACTGCGGGTGCGCGTGGAGTTTTCGAAAAAAAGATTGCAAACCGTTTTGCCTTGCAGGTGATGCCGCAACGCGGTGCCGCCCATGGCGTTCGCCCGAAGCTGCTGTGCCGAATCGAGCAAATCTTCCAATGCGGTTCGCGGCACGTCTTCCAGACTCAGAAAATGCCTGAAACGACCATCGGGGGAAAATTGCAGGCTCATGTCGGCTCCACTGTTGAAGATGAATTTGAAGAAATCGAATCAATCGAAGTGCGCGCGCCCGGCTCATTCAACCAGCGCTCGACGATGATGACGGCCGCAAGTGCATCCAGGTTGGCCGCCTGGTGGCGTTTTTTTGTGCCGGCGCGGCGTGCTTCTGCGAAGCGCTGTGCCGCCTCAATCGACGAGTTGCGCTCGTCGATCTGCTCGACCGGTAATTGATAGCGCTTGCCGATTTCAATCGCGAATTTTCGTGCGCGCTGGCGCGAAGCCTGGTCGCCACCGTCGAGGGTTTGCGGGTCGCCGACCACCAACGCCTGCGGCATCCATTCTTTCACCCAGCGATTCAGGCTCGCCCAGTCGACCTGGTTATCGAAAACATCCAGCACGCCGACTTCGCGAGCGCTCATCGAAATGCAATTGCCGACCGCGATGCCGATACGTCGCGCGCCGACATCGAAGCCCAGTACGGTCGTGATACTCGTCATGCCCGCCCCGAATAATCGGTAACTTGCGCCAAATTGATGCCCAGGCTTTTTGCCGCGGCCTTCCAGCGGTCATTGATCGGCGTGCGGAATAAAATGGCCTGGTCCGCTTCAACGGTCAGCCATGCGTTGGCGGCGATTTCCGCTTCCAGCTGCCCGGCCGACCAACCGGCATAACCGAGCGCAATCACGGCATTTTTCGGGCCCTCGCCCCTTGCCATCGCTTCGAGAATATCGCGGGACGTGCTTACTGCAAGACCATTGCCAAAGCGAAGCGTCGAGCTCCATTCGCGCGGGTCGTCATGCAGTACGAAACCGCGATCCGGCTGCACCGGGCCACCCATCAAAACGGGAATGTCGGCCAGTTCTTTGGATTCGGTGGCGATCTGCATCTGCTCCAGCACTTCGCCGACGGTGAATTCGGAAACGCGGTTGATCATCAGGCCCATCGCACCTTCGTCGTTGTGCTGGCATAGCAAGGTCACGCCCTGGGCAAAATTGGGATCGTCCATCGCCGGCATGGCAATCAGGAAGTGCGCGGTAAGCGATGAATTGAACGACATGGCGCTATTTTAGCCCTCGCGGTCGATTTCCACAAAAAAGCCGGGCATTGCCCGGCTTTTTCGTTCATTCAGTAGCGAAATTACTTCACCTCCGACAATTCCACGCCATCCATGCCTTGCGACAGTGAACGGGCATCGCCGCCTTGCGCAAGTTTGATTTTCAGGCGGACTTCGTTGGTCGAGTCGGCGTAACGCAAAGCGTCTTCGTACGAAATCTCGCCGGCCTGATACAGCTCGAACAATGCCTGATCGAAAGTTTTCATGCCCAGATTGGTCGATTCCTTCATGACCTCCTTGATCTTGTGGATTTCACCGTCACGGATGTAATCCTGCACCAGCGGCGTACCGAGCAGAATTTCCATCGCGACGCGACGACCCTTGCCATCCGGTGTCGGAATCAATTGCTGCGCCACGATGCCCTTCAGATTCATCGACAAATCCATCAGCAACTGGCTGCGACGATCTTCCGGGAAGAAGTTGATCATCCGGTCCAGCGCCTGATTGGCGTTATTG
>CAZPCE010000379.1:0-2781 GCA_964584915.1 uncultured Arenimonas sp.
AAGCCGGAATTTCCGCGCGCCAAACCCATGGCAATCATTTGTTTCGGCGGTGGCAATGTCTGCCAGTCCTTGCCGGTTGCTTTCGCAAATGCGGCGCCAATGCCATTGATGATTTCCCAGTCGGCACGTTCATCAGGGTAACGTTCGCGAATCGGCTGGCTCAGTCTGGCAACGCGACGAACGGCAAAAGCATTGAAGACCGAATCGTAATGGTCCTGGGTCAGGAACGAAGCCGGTGGCAAAATCAAGTCGGCATGACGCGTGGTTTCATTGATGTAAACATCCATGCTGACCATGAAGTCGAGTGTTTCCAAGGCGTGATCCAGCGCCTGGCCGTTCGGCGTCGATAGCACCGGATTGCCCGCGCTGGTGATCAAGGCGCGAATGCGGCCTTCGCCCTCGGTAATGATTTCCTCGCACAAAACGGACACTGGCAGTTCGCCGGCGAATTCCGGCAGGTTTCTGACGCGACTGGACCAGCGGCCATGCGCACCGGCGGAAGTGCCTTTGCCGGTAATCGGCAGGGCAGCTTGATTGACCAACGCACCGCCGACCTTGTCCAGATTGCCGGTGTAGATATTGATCAATTGCAGTAGCCATTGGCAGAGGCTGCCATGCTCTTGCACCGACAAACCCATGCGACCATAGGCCACGGCTTTCTCGGCACGATAAAAATCTTTCGCCATGGTTTGAATGCTTTCCGGTTGGATGCCGGTCAGCTCGGAAACATTTTCGATTTGGAAGTTTTCGATGGCGGAAATCGCTTCGCTCCAGCCGACAATTTTTTCATCGTATGCTTGCAGGCGGGCAGGGCCAATCCTGAAAAGTTCCTGCAGGAATGCGATCAGGAAATACACATCGCCGGCCGGTTTGATGAAGTGATGCTCGCTGGCGATAGCGGCGGTTTCTGTTTTGCGCGGATCTATGACAACCAGTTTTCCGCGTGCCGTGAGTGCCTTGATTCGTTCCTTCACGTCCGGCACCGTCATCAGGCTACCGTTCGACGCAATCGGGTTGGCGCCCAGCATCAGAAAATAATCGGTGTGATCAATATCGGGGATCGGCAACAAGAATTGATGCCCGTACATTTGCGCATTCACCAATTGGTGCGGCCATTGATCGACCGACGACGCACTGAATACATTTTGGCTGCGGATTATTTTCAGCAGGAAAGGCAAATAAGCGATATGGCCGAAATGGTGCACATTCGGATTGCCCAGATAACTGCCAATACTGTTCGCACCGTATTCTTTCTGGATATTGGCCAATTCATTGCCGGCGACGCCAACAGCTTCATCCACGCCAATTTCCTGACATTGATCGACGATGCGGCGCCTCGGTTTGCGCAAACGGTCGGGGTCGGCTTCCAGATCAAGAATCGCATTGCCCTTGGGGCAAATATGGCCGCGGCTGAAGGGGTCGGCGTCATCACCACGAATCGCGACCAGTTTTTCCGCCTCGAATTGCAATTCCAGGCCGCAAATGGCTTCGCAAAGCGGGCAGGCACGGAATTTTGAGCTGCGAGTCATGTTTATCTCCCGATTCAATCTGCAATATACGAAATATCGCTGCCTTATGGTGTGTTCGGCCTGTTAAAATGGCGCATGTCTCTTATAACTCTCCAAAACGTTGATTTCAGCGTCGGCGGCCCTTTGCTGCTGGAAAAAGTGAACCTGACTATTGAAACCAACGAACGTATTTGTATCGTGGGTCGCAATGGTGCTGGCAAATCCACCTTGATGCGTCTTCTGGACGGTCAAATCAAACCCGATGACGGCGAAGTTCGCAAGGGCGGTATCAAGATCGCCGGTCTTGCGCAGGAAGTCCCGTCGGCGTTGACCGGCAACGTATTCGATGTCGTCGCGATGGGCCTTGGCGAACTCGGCGCCGATCTGGCGCATTACCACCATCTTATTCATGCCGCCGAAGTGGATATGGATGAATTGGGCGAAGTGCAGGCCCGTATCGATGCCGGCAACGGCTGGGCACTGGATCAACGGGTCGAACAAGTCATTTCCAAGCTCGAATTGAATGAAGAAGCCGAATTTTCGGCATTATCCGGCGGTATGAAACGCCGCGTGTTGTTGGCGCAAGCCTTGGTCGCTGCGCCGGATGTGTTGCTGCTGGACGAACCGACCAACCATCTCGATATCGAATCCATCGCGTGGCTGGAAGAGTTTTTGAAGAATTATTCCGGTACGGTGGTTTTCGTCACCCATGATCGGCAGTTCCTGAGAAACCTGGCAACGCGAATTATCGAAATCGATCGCGGGCAAGTGACAAGCTGGCCGGGTGACTACGAAAACTATCTGCGCCGCCGCGAAGAAAGACTGCATGCCGAAGCGCAGGAGAATAAATTATTCGACAAGAAACTGGCGCAGGAAGAAGTCTGGATTCGCCAGGGCATCAAGGCGCGCCGCGTTCGTAACGAAGGACGTGTGACCGCACTGAAAGCCATGCGTAACGAACGTTCCCAGCGCCGTGAATTGACCGGAACGGTCACCTTGGCGACAGCCGATGCAGGTAAGTCGGGCAAGCGGGTATTCGAAGCCAAACACGTGAATTTCGCGTTTGGCGAAAAGGTCATGGTGAAGGATTTCAATACCGTGATCCAGCGTGGCGACAAAATCGGCTTGATCGGACCGAACGGTTCCGGAAAAACCACTTTGTTGAAACTGTTGTTGGGCGATTTGAAACCGACCAGTGGTGAAATCAATATCGGCACCAATCTGGAAATCGTTTTCTTCGATCAATTGCGTAGTTCGCTGCGTGATGATTGGG
>CAZPCE010000380.1:0-2159 GCA_964584915.1 uncultured Arenimonas sp.
GTTCTCTCCACCCGTGTTCGGACCAGAAATAATGTCGGTGTATAAAACAATCGGCTCAACGGAAACAATTGCCGCTTTGACCGATGTCGCGACAAGGCTAATCGCGGCAAGCAAAAAAAAAGTAGCCACGCGAATACGCCATGGTGGCTTGCTTAATTGCCAATCTGTTCTGTTGCGCCGCTGCTGCAGACAACTAGCAGTGGGCACTCTGAAAGTAGAGATTTCCGCGATCTCCTGCCAAACTCTGACCATCCGCTTTAGTTTATGCAAAAACGTTTTCTTAAAAATCACTTGCCAGAAACATTGAGCCATGTAGCAAATCGACTTGCAGAGCACTTAAATGATAAACGGAAGTCACTTTTCGAATGCCCCTATATCATAGCCAACACCCCGCGGCCGCAGCGTGCGTGAGAACGTAGTGGGAGACACAACGTCATAGTCGTCGATGACCAGTGCAGATACCGCACTGGTCCCAGTATCAATAGCCGGACTACCTCCAGAAAGCCGGAAATTCGCTGTAGAAACAAATAGCGGATTGACAGTCAGCGAACTGGTTGAATAAGTACTAGCCGGGTTGGTTCCGGTCCCGCCAAACCAGAGATTGTTTGTAACAGTGCCCGCCCCTGCGAAACCACTATACGAATAGATCCCGTTAATCGGCACAAAAATATTATTCCGGATGTCGACGGCATTCGGCCCCAAATTCCAATCGTTTTGAATCGAACCAATACTCGCACTACCGATTCTATTGGTGTTGTAAAAGGTATTGTTGTAAATCTTCGCATCAACAAGATTGGTAGTGTTGAAGCGAAGCCCGGCTTGGTCAATATCGTACACAACGTTGTTCCATATCTTGATGCCATTACGCGTTTGATCTGCGATATTAATGCCGTGCTTGGCAACATTGCGAATCACGTTGTGGTGGAAACTTACCCCATCAACGAAAGGTGTTCCATTCGTGCCATCGGTATATGTTTGTAATCCATTACCGCCGCGTATGTTTTCGATGCGATTGTATCCGACGTCATAAATTCCCGAGCCGTCGATATAAATGCCGTGATGTTGCAGCGGATGAGCCTGAATCCTGCCGATACCGGCATCAGGACCACTGAATACATCGTGGACATAATTACCGAGATAGAAGCTACCTTGGCTTGGTCCTGGTGCCATTGCCGCCGCACCTGCATTGCCTGCTATACCACCGGCAAATGCAGCAGGATTGTTCACAGCATCAGCACATGTCAATTCGTTGTTCACAATCCGCCAGTTGGAGCCTCCTGCCTGCGTATTGACCGCCCCATTGCTGTTTCCACTTTCGACGCGAAGATTGGCGATGGTTATCCAGTGTCCTTTTCCTTCTTGTATGCGAGTAGAAGATGCACTGGAAATCGCGCCCGCTCCGCCAGTAGCCGCATAGGGGTCGTTGATGAACACATCTTCAGCAGGGTACCCCATCAGCGTAATCGGCCCAGACGTTGTTCCACCACCAAGCGGACAAAGGGTACCGATAGCACAGCCAGATTTGTTCAATGCCCGGAAGAAATAGCCATTAAATCCTACGTTGGCACCTGTGGCCTGATTTACCGTATACGGCGTCCCCGTGCCACGTATCACGATGAAATCGCCTGCACGCACACGCCCCCAGGCACCCGCGCTGGCCGCGGAGGTGATGGCAAAGTTTATGTTCGCCCCCGCCGATTTTTGCACGGTCTTGAACGGCGCTGCAAATGTGCCTCCTGTCGTCGTGTCCGCTGTATCGACCCCACTGACATTGTTCACAAAATAAATATTTCCCGGATTAACGATGAAAGTCTTATCTGTGTTCGAGTCAATGCCATTGACTGAGACCTTGATCGGCAACGGCGAACCTGCCGCAGGATTGCCGATCGCTCCAATCTGCACAGTTATTTGCTGAATATCCGTTCGACCCTTCGATGCGCCTAGGTAACGGTAATTATCAACCTCGACATTGTTGATGAAAACTTTGGTCGACGTCCCCAAACCAGAAGTCCCAAAATTCTTGCCAAACACCGACAGGTAAATCCCCTTGTTGTTCTCTCCACCCGTGTTCGGACCAGAAATAATGTCGGTGTATAAAACAATCGGTGCCATTGAAACGAAAGATGCAATTACTGTGCAGTTAGCGGCGATCACATTCG
>CAZPCE010000380.1:2169-2779 GCA_964584915.1 uncultured Arenimonas sp.
AGGTTGTGCCGACCAGTGTACCGCCACAAGTACCGCCCACGGTCGCTGTATAACCCGGATCGGGCGTAACGCTGAATGTCGTTGTTGCGCCAGGGACCACCGGCACAACCGTCGCAGGGAAGATCGTGCCGTTCAATCCTGCCGTAGGGGAAACGTTGTATGTAATGCATGCTGAGGGTGGACAGGCCGATCCAAGGTACTCCCAAATATATGAGGTCAACGAAATTGGTCCGCCATAAAGAGCCGTCCCCGTAGCGGCAAAGCCACGGAAAGTGTCATTTGCCACCGGCGCGTTTCCACTTGGCACATTATTCACCTCGCGGAAAACAGATTTAATGGTGTCCTGATACGGCCATGGCCACAAATCCGTGGTGGTGATCTGGTCGTAGCCGGTCTCGCCCCAACGCGTTCCAGATACACCATACTGCTTCAGCACCACGGCGCCCGGCGTGTTATTGAGCAAGTTGGACGGGTTGACGCCCGGCTTAAGCAGTGATGCCGTTGCCGATGTGATGAGGTCAACAGCCGCGCCCGGAACCACACCGCCTATGGTCAGGTGATCTGCACTACCGCCAACGAGGCCTGGCGCACTGGCAAGGCTATTTCGCAG
>CAZPCE010000381.1:0-2774 GCA_964584915.1 uncultured Arenimonas sp.
GTGATCGAATTGTGCGAGAAAGAACTGAAACACGAATTGGAAGCCTACGAAGAATGCTGCGAGTACCGCGAAAACGAAGCGCGTCGCCGTGGCGTCAGCGCCTCGTCGGTAGGTTCGGCCGAATGGCTCGCCGATCGCCGCCAGGAATTGCAGGATCGCATGCACCGTCGCACCAATCGTGAAACCGGCAGCGGTTACGGCGATTCTTCCGGCTACAAGCGTTCGGGCTATACGCCGGCCTGGCGCCCGGGCTTGTTGCGCGTTCGCTGAGATTGAACATGGCGAGTGTTTTTCGCCGTCCTCGAACCCTTGAGGAACTCAATGCGCACAGCCTTGATACGGCTGTGTCGCACTTAGGCATTTCCATTACCGAAATCGGCGAAGATTTTCTTCGCGGTACCATGCCGGTCGATCAACGTACGAAGCAACCCTACGGTTTATTGCACGGCGGTTCTTCGGCCATGCTGGCGGAAACGCTCGCCAGTGTCGGCGCCAATATGTGCGTCGAAAAAGAAGGCCAACAAGCCGTTGGCCTTGAACTCAATTGCAACCATGTTCGCGGCGTAACGCAAGGCATCGTGACCGGCACCGCGCGGCCGGTGCACGTCGGACGCAAAACCCAGGTGTGGGATATCCGCATAGAAGACGAACGCGGCAAATTATGCTGTGTCTCCCGCCTGACGCTGGCGGTCATCGAAACCGCCTGAGCCGGTTTTCGCCGGACAACCATGCCTCCCCCGTCATGGAGATGTAGCCATATGAAACGCGTCAAGAAATTAACCCTTCCGTTTTTGCTGATGGTTTTTTCGATGCCGGCATTTGCCGCATTGTCGGATGGAGAACAGGCGTTCAAAAAGTTAAGCGGGCTCGTTGGAAACTGGACCGGAAAATCCGGCAGTGGCCGCGAAAACAGAGTGAATTACCGGCTGACTGCCGGCGGTACGGTATTGGTGGAAACCTGGTCGCTGTCCGCCGGGCGCGAATCAATGACGCTCTATCATCTGGACGGCGAGAGTTTGATCGCTACGCATTACTGTCCGCAGGGAAACCAACCGCGCCTTGTTTTGATGCCGGCTGACGAAACAATGCATTTTGCATTTCTCGACGGCACCAATCTCCAGGTACCCGGGAAGTCGCATCAATACAGTTTCTGGCTGAAGATCAAGGATCGCGATCATTTTCAGCGAAATGAAATCTATGTAGAGAATGGCACAGCCTCCGAAACGGCGCCGGTTGAAGACCCGAAAGAAACCTTCGACTACACACGAACCGATACTGCTGCCGAAGCAACGAGGTAAGCCGCACCATAAGCGCAACAACGCGTTGCATACCCCTGCGTTGGGTGCGTGCTCTAATATTTTTCAGGCACAATGGCCGCATGACAGCTTCCAACACGGCAAGCGGCGCAGGCCGTGACGGGCTACGCCCACTGCGCTACCTCCTGCGAATACCCCTCCTGGCATTTCATGCCTGCGTATTCCTGCCGATTACCTTGCTGATGATCAATCCGGTTTGCGCGCGAATCGTGTTTCGCGGCGAACGTCTGGATCACCGGATCATTCGCTGGTGGTCGCTCGGTATGGTGCGGATTTTCGGTTTCAAGACCAAACGATATGGCACGCCTTTGCCCGGCGCGGTGTTGTTCGTTGCCAACCATGTCAGCTGGATTGATATCACCCTGCTGCACAGCCAGCGCTGGATGGGCTTCGTCGCCAAAGCTGAAATCGCGAATTGGCCTTTGATCGGCTGGATGGCTTCGCGTGGCGGCACGATTTACCACCATCGCGGCAGCAATGACTCCTTGCACGGCGTGATGCACCAGATGGTCGAACGTTTGCAAAAGGGTTTGGCCTGTGCGGTATTTCCGGAAGGCCGTACTACCGACGGTCGCGAGATCGGAACGTTTCACGCCCGTATTTTCCAGCCCGCCGTATTGGCGGAAGTGCCGGCACAGCCGGTGGCATTGAAGTACGGCGAAGGTGGAAACGCGCAAACGATTGTCGCGTTCGGTCCGAAAGAAAATTTCCTGCAGAACCTGATCCGATTGCTGGGCGAACCGACCCGCACGGCGGAAGTGCATTTCCTCGAGCCGGTTGCCAGTAGCGAAGAAGGCCGCCGCCGCATGGCCGATACCTGCCGTGAACGCATCATGGCCGCCATGAAGTTATGACACGCGTCAGCGGTTATCGTGCGCGCGGATGGTTGTTGCGAAACCCGCACATGCAGTCGATTTTCAGCTCGACCGTGTTCCGGAAAAACGCCGGTACGCGCGCTTTGCTAAAAACCGGTGCAGAGACCAGCGAACACGTGATCGACGCCGGCAACGGCATTCGTCTGCTAGGTTTTTACAGTGAAAACAAAACCCGGCCATCGCGCGGATTGGTGCTGTTGCTCCATGGCTGGGAAGGCAGCAGCGATTCGAGCTATATGTGCCATACCGCCGCCCGTTTGCTGAGCGCCGGTTTCAACGTGTTCCGGCTCAACTTTCGCGACCATGGCGACACCCATCATTTGAATGAAGGCCTGTTCCATTCCTGCCGCCTGGAAGAAGTGGTCAATGCCGCACGCGAAATCGAAAAGAAATTTCCGGCGCCGGTTTTCATGGCGGCCGGCTATTCTCTGGGCGGAAATTTTGCGTTGCGGCTTGCGTTGGCGGCGCCTGATGCGGGCATCAATTTAAAACACGCGGTCGCGATTTGCCCGGCGGTCGATCCCTCGGGCGTGATGCGGCAATTGGAAATCGGGCTGCCTTTGTATCACTGGTATTTCCTGAA
>CAZPCE010000382.1:0-1476 GCA_964584915.1 uncultured Arenimonas sp.
ATTGGCCTGGAACTCGGTAGCGTCTGGTCGCGTCTCGGCGCACAAGTGACGATTGTCGAAGGCCTGCCCGACTTCCTGGCCGCCGCCGATGCCGACATTTCGAAAGCGGCATTCCGCGAATTCAAGAAACAAGGCCTCGATATCCGTCTCGGCGCGAAATGCACCAATACCGAAATCAAGAACAACGAAGTGCATCTGAGCTATTCCGATGCCAGCGGTGACCAAGTGCTGGTGTGCGACAAATTGCTGGTTGCGGTTGGCCGTCGTGCGGCAACGCAAGGTCTGTTGGCCGAAGGTTCCGGCGTTCAATTGGATGAGCGAGGTCGCATCGTGGTTGATGAGCATTGCCATACTGCCGCTGAAAATGTCTGGGCCATCGGCGACTGCGTTCGTGGTCCGATGCTTGCTCACAAAGCCAGTGAAGAGGGCATTGCCGTTGCCGAGTTGATTGCCGGCCTGCCCGGCCATGTGAACCTCGATACCGTGCCCTGGGTTATCTACACCGAGCCGGAAATTGCCTGGGTCGGCAAAACCGAAAAAGAATGCAAGGACGCCGGCGTCGAATACAAAGTCGGAACTTTCCCATTCGCCGCCATTGGCCGCGCCGTCGCAATGAACGAACCGGCCGGTTTGGTCAAAGTAATCGCGCATGCCGAAACCGATCGCATACTCGGCCTGCACCTGTGTGGCCCGAATGTCTCGGAATTGGTGCACGAAGGCGTGGTCGCAATGGAATTCAACGGTTCCGCCGAGGATCTGGCCCGCATCTGCCATGCACATCCGTCATTGTCTGAAGCCGTGCACGAAGCGGCGCTGGCGGTCGACAAACGTGCGATTCACAAGGCGAATTGACTTGGCTTTCGCGACAATAAAAAACCGCCGCAAGGCGGTTTTTTTATGTGGATAATGGAACGGTACAGCAGGAACCTAGAGATAAACTCCCAGTATGAATATTCAGCCCTTCAAAGCCTTCCGCATTCGTAACGATTCTGCCGGCGGTTATCGTTCCGGCATCGAGGACATTTCGCTAACCGACTTGTCGCCGGGCGAAATCGTCATCAAAACCGCCTACAGCAGCGTCAACTACAAAGACGCACTGGCGGGATCGGGACAAGGCAAAATTCTTCGGCAATTCCCGCTCAACGGCGGAATCGATGTCGCCGGTACGGTCATTGAATCGAGCGATACCAATTTCATGCGCGGCGATGAAGTCCTCTGCACCGGCTGCGGCCTTTCTGAAACCCGGGACGGAGGTTATTCCGAATATGCGCGACTTGAATCCCGCTGGGCGGTAAAACTGCCCGACGGCCTGTCAATGCGAGAGAGCATGGTGTTGGGGACCGCGGGCTTCACCGCCGCCCTGGCACTCTACCGGATGCTGCAAAACTCTCAATCGCCCGCACTTGGTCCGATTGCCATCACCGGTGCAACAGGAGGCGTGGGCATGCTGGCGACGGATATTTTCAGCCGCGCCGC
>CAZPCE010000382.1:1486-2756 GCA_964584915.1 uncultured Arenimonas sp.
CGCCGGTTTTGAAGTGCATGCGCTAAGCGGCAAGCCGGAGCATGCCGAATTCCTCAAAAGCATCGGCGCCAGGCAGGTATTGCCTCGCGACGCGGCAATGAGCGCCAAACCCCTGGATAGCGCCAGATTTGGCGGCGCTTTGGACAATGTTGGCGGAACCACGCTGACCGGATTACTGGCGCAAACCGCTCCCTACGGCAACGTAGCCAGCGCAGGGCTGGTTGCGAGCCACGAGCTTCCGACCACGGTGATGCCTTTCATCATTCGCGGCGTGTCCCTGCTCGGCATAGCATCGGCCGGAACGGCTCGGCATATCCGCGATGAAATCTGGCAAAAACTGGCCCACGAGTGGAAACCGGCGCACATCACGGCCATCTGTACGCGCGAAGTGGCAATGGACCAATTGCCTGAAGTATTCGCAACTATGCTCACCGGCGGCTCGTTTGGTCGTACTATCGTTAAATTGTGATGAATCTCTTGCGCAAAACACCCCGGACAGGATTACAATCGCACCAATCCTTGGAGAGTACTAAATGGCACGTATCTTGATTGTTGATGATTCACCGTCCCAATTGATGGGTATGAAGCGCATTGTTGAAAAATTGGGCCACGAAGCGCTAAGCGCCGAAGACGGAGCCCAAGGTGTCGAAGTTGCCAAAGCCAATGTTCCCGATTTGATTTTGATGGACGTGGTGATGCCGAACCTAAACGGTTTTCAGGCAACCCGCGCCATTTCAAAAGAAGCTACTACATCGCATATTCCGATCGTTCTGGTTACCACCAAAGATCAGGAAACCGATAAGGTCTGGGGTATGCGGCAAGGTGCCAAAGCCTACATCACCAAGCCATTCAATGAAGCGGAACTCGTGGCAGTCATCAACAAATTGCTGGTTGGCGGCTAAGAGCCCACACCATAAAAAAAGCGGGGATTCCCCGCTTTTTTCATTATTGGCCGGAGAATACTTCGGCCATTTTTTTGTACAGGTCTTTTTGCTCATCCGACTCGGCTTTCGGTGCACGGATTTCGATTTCGACAATCTGATCGCCCGCTCCCGACTTGCCGGGCAGCCCGCGTCCACGCAGACGCAATTTCTTGCCGGCATCCGAATCGGCGGGAATTTTAAGATCCACAGTGCCGCCAAGCGTAGGCACCGCAGCCGTGGTACCCAGAGCCGCCTCCCATGGAGCAAGACTCAGCGTATACAGGATGTTCCGGTCGTCCACCTCGAAATCGGCATGCGGACGATAATCGATTTCCAGCAATAAATCG
>CAZPCE010000383.1:0-2742 GCA_964584915.1 uncultured Arenimonas sp.
AACGTGCGAGGCACACCGTCAGACATACCCGCTAAATTTAGTCTTCGGTTGGCGGGTCGCCACCGTAAACGATTCCGTGATAATGACCTTACATCCACGAGCACAGACACAAGTGGGTTCAGGGCGAAGCCTTAAGCGGCTAAAGCGTAGTTGTCGTCGTTGGCAACTAAATTTTGCTACTGGATTAACGAGGAAAGTCGCCCCCTCGGCATGCGCCAAATATCTTCGCTACCCCCGTCGAAGCCAGGACACCCCCGGTTCTAGGAATTACAAATCTACCGACAGGTGAATTATGGGGGCTGGGAGGTTTATCCACAAGACGAAAAAGCCCTTTGTTTGCCTATATTCATCTCTGGGTGTCGCGGGTTCTGCATGTGCTGGCGCACAGACAGGTTTGGGCATAGGCCTCACCATCTCTGAAACCAAAAGGTGGGCAAGATCGTGAATGCGAAAAAGGTATGGACTATCGGCATGCTCGGCATCGTCATTTTGTTCTCGGGTCTGACGTTTAGCGGTGCCGATATCGGAGCGATGCGGTCAAGTTATGCGATAAGTCCGGATGCGGTGATCATGTTTTCAAAATCCGGTTGCGGTGACGCGTGCACTCGCCAGGTGGAACTCATCAGGGCCAGCGGAGTGGAACTCGTAACGCTGGATATTGATGACGGGACCGCCGGTACGCATTTATGGGAGGCGCTGGAAGGGGGCCGAGGCCCGTTCCCGGCCATTTTGATGGGCGGGAGCAATCATTTGCATGGAGCGGTGCATTTGCAAGATGTCCAGCTAAGCCAGCGTTGATCGTGATTACGCAATCAACTGAGTATACAAATCGGGCATTTCGTTAAGATATTGATACTGGAAATTCTTCGATTGCATCTTTCTTTTGATGCTGCCGATATCTTCCTTGTTCTTTAGCTCCAATCCAACTACGACGGGTCCGGTCTCGCGATTGTTCTTTTTCGCGAATTGGAAGTAGGTGATATCGTCTTCTTCGCCGAGAATATCGTTCACGAATTCCTTCAGAGCACCCGGGCGTTGCGGGAATTGGATCATGAAGTAATGCTTCAGGCCTTCGAACAACAGGGAGCGTTCCTTGATTTCTTCTGTACGCAGGATGTCGTTATTGCTGCCGCTGACCAGGCAGACAACAGTCTTTCCCTTGATCTGGTCCCTGTAATAATCGAGCGCCGAGATTGCGAGTGCACCGGCGGGTTCGACCACCATGGCTTCTTCGTTATACAAACGCAGTATTGTCGTACAGACCTTACCTTCGGGCACCAGCACGACATCATCGAGCGCGTATTTGCAGATGTCGAAGGTCAGATGGCCGACTTGTTTGACTGCCGCGCCATCGACAAATTTGTCGATGCTGTCCAGTGCGGTATTTTTACCGAGTGTGATCGAGTTTTTCATCGCAGGTGCACCGGCGGGTTCAACGCCGATGATTTTCGTGTTCGGGCTGAGTTGTTTGAATACTGTCGATAATCCTGCCGCAAGACCGCCGCCGCCGATCGGCACAAAGATGTAGTCAATGTTTTGCGTGGCCGACTGCAGGATTTCGAGGCCAACCGTGCCCTGGCCGGCGATGACGTGAAGATCATCGAATGGATGCACGAATACCAGTTGCTTCGAAGTCGCTTCTTCGACGGCATGTTGATAGGCGTCATCGAAGGTATCGCCGACCAAAACGATCTCGACAAAGGATTTGCCAAATAATTGCACCTGCTTGATCTTCTGTTTCGGCGTGGTTTTCGGCATGTAGATCTTGCCGTGAATTTTCAGCAGCTGACAGGAGTAGGCGACGCCTTGGGCGTGATTGCCGGCGCTGGCGCAGACGATGCCCTGCTGCTTTTCCGTTTCGTTCAAAGAGCTGATCTTGTTGTACGCGCCGCGAATCTTGTAGGAACGCACGACTTGCAGGTCTTCGCGTTTCAGCAGGATATTGGCCTGGAATTCATCCGACAGGTTTACGTTCAAAGCCAATGGCGTGGTGCTAACAACGCCTGCCAGTTGCTGCTGCGCCTGTTCAATTCGTTCAAACAAGGCGTTGGCAACGGGTAAAAGTTCGGCTTTGAGCGCGGACATATTCATAACCAGCTGGCCTGGAAGCGCGGCGTTTCTTCATATTGGGCGGTATCGAGCACGGCTTCGAGTTGCGCTTCCAGATTGACGCTCTGCACATCGATCAGGCGATCAAGTTGTCGACACAATATGTTGGCGTCTCGATCGCTTTCGATCCGCATATTGACCAACATATGGTCGGCGGTTCTTTCTACATGCAAACTATCGAGACTATAGCCGCGTCGTTCGACCGTGCCCAGTAAGCGGATCAAGGCGCCTTCGTTGGCGGCCATCGTTATTTCCAGTCGTCTGCTCATGCTGCACACCCCATCATATCTGCGTTGGATTTACCCGGTGGTACCAATGGCCACACATTGGCTCGTGGATCGATTTTTACGTGGCAGAAAAGCGAACCTTCATCGTTCAACAGGCGCTCAATCGCGGCGGGAACCTGGTCGCGGCGTTCAACGGTGAACGACGGAATGCCGAATGCATTGGCCAGTACGGCGAAATCCGGGTTGTCGGATAAATCGACTTCGCTGTAACGCTCGGCAAAAAACAGTTCCTGCCATTGCCGCACCATTCCCAGGCACGAGTTGTCCAACAAAACGATTTTCACCGGGATACCGTAGCGTTTCAGCGTGGCCAATTCCTGAATATTCATCATGATCGAACCATCGC
>CAZPCE010000384.1:0-889 GCA_964584915.1 uncultured Arenimonas sp.
ACAGACTTGTTCGTCTGCATGGGTTCTATCATAGTCCGATAAATGGACTATTTGTAACCCCTAATCACTTTTTTTAATATCTCATGTAACGTTGGATAACCAAAAACTTGCAATCGCCTTCAAATTGGCGTCACTTTTGTACTTGTCTTGTCGCACATCGTAGAGAACACGACTTCGCTTCTGAGCCCGGACCAAAGCAAAGGCCTCATGCTCAGTTCTGCTGTTATCAAACATTAGCGTCATGTCTGCGAAGACGGCGGCCTTTTTTATCGCCGCTTGAGTTCTAGGATAACGCTCAAGCAATTTATCAGTCGGGACATCATGCCCCCCCTTGCTCTTTCGCGATTTCACACGTAAGAGTGATAGCTCAACGTTAGCCAAACCAACAAATAACAAAACGACAAAATATCCTTCTCGCTGCATTTGAAGGATGTCTTCAAGCTTTGAGGCATGTGACCCATCTTGCTGTTGTTCCCAATAGGAAAAAACTGTTTCATAAGCAAATGGAATTTTTTGATCCATGATCAATTCTCGAAACAGCTTCACCCCCGCCTGGGAGAGTCTTTGCCACCTGTCATCATGATCACGTAAGTCTCGCGCCCAATCGGGTAACGGCTTAGCCTCAGTAGCCTCGGGCAAAATAGACATTGTCAAACGATCCGCATTGACAAGAGGCATTTGCAGCCTTCCTGCCAAGAGCTCATACCAAAGCGTGGACTTTCCCGAGCCGTTATGTCCCGCTACCACAAACGCCAAGGGCTTATGCTCGCGACCTTGCACATTGGCCAACAATTCGTCCGTTGTGGGTGGGGTCGGTAGCGCTGCAGCAGCCAACGCCGACTTCAAGCCTTTCGCGCTAGGTGGCGTCAGCGGTTTCACGCGACAGCGA
>CAZPCE010000384.1:900-2727 GCA_964584915.1 uncultured Arenimonas sp.
CTTTGAACTTGCCATTAACCATTCTGCCCACACGACGTGTGCCGTCCTGTGCTTCACGAATGAAGCGGGTGGGATCTTGAGGGTCCAGCGAATAGGCGAAGACATTTCTGTGTCCGCTGCCAAACACTGAGGAACGACTAATTCCCGGACGCGCAAGCGCACGCCCAGCCGCAGCAAGCAATCTAGCGGACTCATCCTTTGGGACCTTGACGGGCACATTAGATCTGCTTGTCTTGACAAGGACGAAGTGTCCCCCAACAGATGCAACGATTTCTCCGCTGACGGTGTCTTTAGGTGCTTGTTTTTTAGCCATGCTCGAATGATGCCGCATTTTTGAGGCGTCTGCACACCCGAACATTTAAAAATATTGAGGGCCGTAGGGTTCCACTCCACGAGCGGAACAGAAGACCCATCGCCCACCTACGCACCTTCTCGCCATCGAATTAGGAATCTGACATTAACTTCGGATTGCTGTAGGGTTCCAAGTTTATTGTCAGTCAATGGTCAATGAAATCAATGTAATTGACAACAATAACTGAATGCCGCTTGTCGTACATTCCAAATTTAATGGCGGATTCCTAAATTTCGTTCGCAAATAGTGTCAGTCAATTTTTTAGGCAAATCAGAATGCAAACTGCGGAACGCCACCGAAGTTGCCAGCTTGCATCACTGAAGATGATATTTTTATGTAGCAATGTATTTGGCCTGCTTGAGGCTGTTATCTGACGTTTAACTGGGGCCATCGGATGACCGCTCTCGAACGGAGAGCAGACGCCAATATGGGGCTATATCGTGGCAACCGACGTGCCCCATAATCTGTCGCGCCTGCAGCAAGGGGCCTGAGGAGAGGACATATCACTAGAGAAGACGAAGAACCAGTGGGTCAACTTGCTCAGCACGGTTGGCAACAACGTGATTGCCCTGTCAGGTAAGTGGGGTAACCTTATTGCATAAAGGTCATCTATGCTCCCCTCTTCGCTTGCCCACAAGCTCTACAAAGCTGCCGATCTCGTCATTGCGCAGGTCTTGGCCCGTGGCGGCACGCACACTGGCAAGCCCAGCGGCGAAGTCAGCGCAGTGCGCACGATGACGTTGGACGGATTCGATCAAATCGCCGCTGCTTGGTCGCCGATCCTACGGATCAGCGGCTATCGCATCGATTTACGTGCAGTCTTCTGCCACTCGCACCCGCACGTCACCTTCGCGCCGGTGCCGCATCCCAACTACCCGGGAGGCAAAACACCGCGCCGCTGCGAGCTCGCGGACCTGCTGATCGTTATCGACCATGTCGATCACTTAAAGAAGGTTGACGACCGGCGCGCAGTTTTAGTCCAAGCCAAGATGCTGAAGGGAGGTGCCGTGAAACCGTCGGGCAAGGAATGGATTCAGCACGAGCTGCTCGCCTGGCTTCCCGCCTTCACCTTCGTCGATCCCGGGTACGATCCGCGTAGCCGCAACCTGAGCGGTGCGGTGCGCCGCTCGTCGGTTTGCCGTCGCATACTGCCGAGTATGGCGCTATCGACCTCAAAAGCTCGACTCCTGAATGGCGGCATGAACTGACTCAGAAGACGGCGCCTTGGTTCAATTCGCCTGTTTCGCTCGCCAGCTATATGGCCCAAATGGCAACGGGCAACCTCAACTGCAGCAGAAAGGCTGTGAGGGGTGGTTTGGACGATTGGTCCTTCACCGTGGACGAGTTACTCAAGGTGACCGCAGCGCATCCGATCACCAAGAAGAGCGGCGTCGCACGCGGCAACGGAAATGTCGTCGGCTTCATCGCTGATACGTCGTCACTTGGCGGCGGCGGCGACAATTATGTTGAGGGCG
>CAZPCE010000385.1:0-2724 GCA_964584915.1 uncultured Arenimonas sp.
AAATTGGATGCCGGCGATCTCGGCGAGCGACAAATCTTTTCCGGCATTCGTGCGGCGTATCAGGAACCGGAAAAACTCGTTGGCCGCAACGTGGTGTTTATCGCCAATCTGGCGCCAAGAAAAATGCGTTTCGGCATTTCCGAAGGCATGATTCTTTCGGCCGGCAGTGGCGGCGATGACTTGTTCCTGCTCGATGTCGATGCCGGCAGCAAAGCCGGTATGCCGGTGAAGTGATACCGCATTAAAAAGCTGCTCGCCATGCTGACACGCAACAATAAAGCCGGACTTGCAACGGGCGACGAACTGGTCAGGCAAATCGATGCGCTTTTGCCGCAAACACAATGCGGCCAATGCAATTATCCGGCCTGCAGGCCCTACGCAAAGGCCATTGCCGAAGGCGAAGCGGACATCAACCAATGTCCACCCGGCGGCGATGAAGGTGTGAAGGCACTGGCCGAGTTACTCGGGCGGGAAGTAAAACCGATCAATCCGGAAAACGGGATCATCAAGCCAAAAGTGGTCGCGATTATTCGTGAACCCGAATGCATTGGTTGCACCAAATGCATTCAGGCCTGTCCAGTCGACGCGATTATCGGCGGACCAAAATTGATGCACACGATCATCGCCGATTTATGCACGGGCTGCGAACTCTGCATTCCGCCCTGCCCGATGGATTGCATCGACCTGATCCCGATCGAACATAATCGGCAGACATGGGTCACCGGCTTACTTTAAGCGTTCGACTTCAAAACCTTCTTTCTTCAGCATTTGGACGATGCCGTCATTGCCGAGCAGATGCATGCTGCCGACAACAACCAAGGCGTCGTCTTGCTGGTTGTCGTCCAGAAATGATTTTATTTGCGGCACCCAGGCTTTGTTGCGGTTCGTATTCAGGGTCGCATAGAGGGACGGCATGTGTTTTTTCATGTCGGCAACCATGGTGTTGAGCAGTACTTTGTCCTGCGCATTGCGCCATTGCGAATGCAGTTTATCGACCATGCCATTAGAGTCTTCCATGTCGTCAAGCGTCTGGCTGAGGAAATCGTCCTGCTGATCGGCAGTCATGCTGTTGAAAACCTGAAACTGCGATTCCATGGTCTCGAATCCCTTGCCCGGCTTTTTCGCTGCCGCTGCAAGATCCATGAAATGCTTGTCGAGTCCGAGCTCCGACTTGAGACCAGCCTTCTGCAACTGGGTGACAGACAAAATCATGCCCGCCAACCATGGCTTCATCGCCTGGAGGCTGGCCATCGGCATTTGATTGGTCTGGGTGTATTTTTCCAGCTTGGCCAGCGTTTCCGGCTTCAGCTTCGATGCCAGCGTGCTGCCGGATTCATTCAAGCCGAGCTTCAGCATCAATTGCGATGCCTTGGCCTGGTCATTCATTTCTTCCGGTGAAATTTCAAAATAAAGCGTTTCGGCATCGGCAAAGGCGGCATCCACCGAAGCGGACAGCGGATAGTCATCCTCTTTCAGCAGATGGAAAGAGCCAAGCAGGTAAACCGAATTATCGCGATCGCTTACTTTCCACATTATCGGTTTTGGCGGCGCGGCGTTTGCGGAAAAGGCCAAAGCCGCCAGCAAAGCGATACTCGATATTTTCTTCATTCTTTCTCTCATAGCTTTACGGCAACCGGTTTTTTCTCGCCCGCTTCGACTCGCAAATCCAGTCGATTTTGCGCCGGAGGCGTCGGGCAGGTAGAGAAGCTCGTGAACGCGCACGGCGGGTTATAGGCAAGATTGAAATCCACCACCGTGGTTCCCTTCTCACCCGGATTTTTCGCATACAGAAAACGGGCCGCGGAATAGGTTTCATGGCCGCTGGTGCGGTCGGCGAAAATCAGGAACAAACGGCCATCGCCTTCATCGACCGCCTGCAACCGATATTCCTTGCCATCTTTGGTGAAAACCACCTGTCCTGGATTGGCCATCGGTTCCACCATGCCGAGAATATTCATGATCTCGATGGTTTGTCCGGGCGGGTTGGGAATGAAGGTTGCCTGGAAACGGTAATCCTTGCTGATCGGAAAATACTCGATACCGGGGAATCGCTGGCGCGTGGCGGCCATCGCATCGCGCACGCGCAAGGCGTAGCGGTCGCCGCGCTTGATCACGATAAAACTGGCATCGCCTTTGTTGAACCCTACGACAGTTGGTTCGCCATCGAAACCGACGTCTGCGTCGGAAAGCAGGCGCGCGGTTCCCGCGACGGGTTTTCCGTCAATCGTGATATCGACCCCGCGTTCCGGTTGCAGCGTTATCTTGCCAGCCTTGGTCAGGGTCAACATGCCGATGCGTGCAGGCCCGACCGCGAGTTTTGTGCCGTTGTCGTCGCCATGGCCAACGCGCGTAGTACCGACCTCGATCCAGTGCATGCCGACCAGCGACAGCCAGCCCGCAGGCAGTTGCAACCTTTCCAGCCGTGCATCGCGTTCTTTCTTTACCTCTCTTTCGTAGGCCAGTTTTGCCGCGTTTTTCGCGGCATTCGCGTTTGTCTCTTCAGGGCTGGGTTCGTTGCTGCAGGCATTCAAAGCCAGTGAGATCACCGCAACCAAACCCAACCCGAGTAATTTTTTCATGTTCATTTCCACCTCAACGACCGCGTAAGAAAAGTTTATCCAATTCCGCTTTCGTCAATTGCACCCAGGTCGGCCGACCGTGGTTGCATTGACCCGAACGTTCAGTGGCTTCCATGTCCCGCAATAACGCATTCATTTCCGGAAT
>CAZPCE010000386.1:0-2724 GCA_964584915.1 uncultured Arenimonas sp.
CCCCACACCGCAGCGAATGTCGGCACCTTGCGGTAAACTTGCCAGCTAAACACTCTGAAGATGGCCGAGGGCAGGGAATGAATTGGTTAAGTGATTTGCTGGAAAACGACCGCGATCCGAACGAAACCCGCGAATGGATGGAATCGCTCAAGGCGGTTCTCGATCACGATGGTCCGGAACGCGCGCACGAATTGCTCGAACGCATGGTCGAATTGACCCGCCGCACCGGCGCGCAATTGCCGTTCCATCCAACCACCGAATACATCAACAGCATTCCCTCGCATTTGGAACCTGCGATGGAAGGCGATCCGGCGATGGAATGGCGCATTCGTTCCATCATCCGCTGGAATGCGATGGCGATGGTCGTTCGTGCCAACCGCAAGCCCGGCGAACTCGGCGGTCATATCGCGAGCTTCGCTTCTTCGGCTACGCTTTACGATGTCGGTTTCAATCATTTCTGGCGCGCGCCGACTGCCGAACATCCCGGCGATCTGCTGTATATCCAGGGCCATAGTTCGCCCGGCATTTACGCCCGCGCATTTCTCGAAGGCCGCTTGAACGAAGGCCAGCTCGACAACTTCCGGATGGAAGTCGATGGTCAGGGCATTTCTTCGTATCCGCATCCGTGGTTGATGCCGGACTTCTGGCAAACACCGACCGTGTCGATGGGCCTCGGTCCGATCAGCGCCATCTACCAGGCGCGTTTCTGGAAATATCTGGAAGGCCGCGGCTTGATGCCGAAAACCGATCGCAAGATCTGGTGTTTCCTCGGCGACGGCGAAACCGACGAACCGGAATCGCTCGGCGCGATTGCCTTGGCCGGTCGCGAAGGTCTCGACAATCTTTGCTTCGTGGTCAACTGCAATCTGCAACGTCTCGATGGCCCGGTGCGCGGCAATGGCAAAATCATCCAGGAACTCGAAGGCTCCTTCCGTGGTGCCGGCTGGAATGTATTGAAAGTGATCTGGGGCAGCTACTGGGATCCGCTTCTGCAGCGCGATAACCAGGGCCTGCTGAAAAAACTGATGATGGAAACCGTCGATGGCGAATACCAGAATTGCAAAGCGTTTGGCGGTGCTTACACGCGTGAAAATTTCTTCGGAAAATATCCGGAAACCAAGGCCATGGTCGCCAATCTTTCCGACGACGATATTCGTCGCCTGAATCGTGGTGGCCACGATCCGCATAAAGTTCATGCCGCTTACGCCGCTGCCGTTGCGCACAAAGGCCAGCCCACCGTCATTCTTGCCAAGACCGTCAAGGGCTACGGCATGGGTGCCGCGGGCGAAGCGCTGAACCCGACGCACAACACCAAGAAACTCGATACCGAAGCGGTAAAAACGTTCCGTGATCGTTTCCAGATTCCGGTCAGCGACAAGGACATCGAAAATCTGTCGTTCTATCACCCGGGCGAAAACTCGCCGGAAGTGAAGTACATGAAAGAACGTCGTGCCGCGAAGGGCGGTTACCTGCCGCAACGTCGCAGCAAATCGACGATGAGTTTCGTAGCACCAAAACTCGAAGCCTTCGAACGCCTGCTGAAATCTTCCGGCGATCGCGAAATCAGTACCACGATGAGCTTCGTGCAAGTACTGAATATTATTTTGCGTGATAAAGACATCGGTCCACGTACCGTTCCGATCGTCGCCGACGAAGCACGCACCTTCGGTATGGAAGGGCTGTTCCGCCAGATCGGTATCTACGCGCCGTTCGGCCAGAAATACAAACCGGTCGATGCTGATCAACTCATGTATTACCGTGAAGACACGGCCGGGCAAGTATTGGAAGAAGGCATTACCGAAGCCGGCGCGTTCTCGTCCTGGCTCGCCGCGGCGACCAGTTATTCGACCAACGACCAGCCGATGCTGCCGTTCTATATTTTCTATTCGATGTTCGGCTTCCAGCGCATTGGCGATTCCGCCTGGCAGGCCGCCGACATGCGTGCGCGCGGTTTCCTGCTTGGCGCCACTGCAGGACGCACCACCTTGAACGGCGAAGGCCTGCAACACGAAGACGGCCATTCGCATCTGCTGGCCGGCGCGATTCCAAATTGCAAATCCTACGACCCGACCTTCGGTTACGAAGTCGCCGTGATCGTGCAGGAAGGCATGAAACGCATGATGGAAGAACAGCGCGACGAGTATTACTACCTCACGCTGATGAACGAAAACTACACGCATCCGGAAATGCCGGCCGGTGCCGAGCAGGGCATCCTGAAAGGCATGTACCTGCTGCAGGACGGCGGCAAGCCGAAGAAAGGCGCACCGCATGTGCAACTACTCGGCAGCGGAACGATCCTGCGTGAAGTGATTGCCGCCGCGGAATTGCTGGATAAGGATTTCGGCGTCAGCAGCGATATCTGGTCTTGCCCGAGTTTCAACGAACTGCGTCGAGATGGTTTCGACGCCGAACGCTGGACCCGCCTGCACCCGGAAGCCGAAGCCCGCAAGGCTTATGTCACCGAATGCCTGGAAGGCCGCCAGGGCCCGGCGATTGCCGCGACGGATTACGTACGTGCGTTCGCCGACCAGATTCGCGCCTTCGTACCGATGAAATACACCGTGCTAGGCACCGACGGTTTCGGTCGTTCCGATACCCGTGCCAACTTGCGTCGTTTCTTCGAAGTCGATCGTTACTACATTGCCCATGCCGCGATTGCTGCATTGGCAAGCGAAGGCAAGATGAATGCGAAAGACGTCGCCCGTGCGATCAAGCAGTACAAGA
>CAZPCE010000387.1:0-2713 GCA_964584915.1 uncultured Arenimonas sp.
CCACCTGATCGGGCTGGAGCTGGGCATTTCGGTGGCCAGCATTGCGGTGCGCCAAGAGGCAACAGGTGCTACGGGTGATTGGCGTGGTGATGTGGGCGCCACCGCTAAGCGCGCGCTCAAAAAAGGTGAGAAATTAGACGGCGAGGGTGGATTTACTGTCGCACCGCCCGAGTTCATGTCTGCCATGAAAAAGATTTGCGATGAGCACGGTATTCTATTGATTGCCGACGAAGTGCAAAGCGGTTTCGCACGTACCGGAAAATTATTCGCGATGGAACATTACGATGTATACGCCGATATCATCACGGTAGCCAAATCGATCGGCGGCGGTTTGCCGCTCGCAGGCGTTGTAGGTCGTGCCGAAGTCATGGACGCGCCGGCCGCCGGCGGTCTTGGCGGTACCTATGGCGGAAATCCGGTCGCCTGTGCCGCTGCGCTGGCGGTGTTCGATGCGATCGAATCCGAACACCTGCTGGAACGCTCGCAGGCGATTGGTCGTCGCGTCCACGATTTTGTAGCTGAATTACAGAAAGATGCTCATCTCGGCATAGGTGAGATCCGGGGCTTGGGTGGCATGCTGGCATTCGAAATTATTCAACCAGGTAGTTCAAATACACCGGATCCCGATGCAACCAAGGCATTGACGACTCACGCTGCGGAATTGGGCCTGATTCTCCTATCCTGCGGCGTCTACGCCAACACGATCCGAGTGCTGGTGCCGTTGACGGTAGAGGACGCGATTCTGGATGAAGGATTGGGCTTTCTAGCCTCTGCGTTGAAGGCGATTCGAGCCGCAACATAGAGCTCGGGCGATGCTTTTAACACAGAAATTCGATCTATCCGGTTTTTAAAGCTTTTGCCCTATTTTGATGGCGTCCGCCCCGTGGCAATCGTTACAATACGCGTCTTGTCCCACATGACCGGATTTTATGAGCGCCCAACCCGCCCCCACCGCGTCCCAGAATGCCATTATCGCTGCCTCCAGCCATGGCCTGACGGGCAACGCCGCCAATCAAATTCAAGCATTTGCCGCTGCGTTTTACGCGCGCTTACCCGAGGAAGAATTGGCTCTGCGCAGTGCGCAACAATGGGCCAATATTGCCCGTAGCAGCTTCACTTTTATCCAGAAGCGCCAGGCCGGCGTCGCCAATATCCGCGTGTTCAATCCGCAACCCGCCAGCGATGGTTTTGAAAGCAGCCATACCGTTATTCATATCGTGAACGACGACATGCCGTTTCTGGTGGACTCGGTCAGCATGGTATTGAGCAACTTTGCTTGCTCGCTGCATACACTGGTGCATCCGGTCATGCCGATTTCGCGTGATGCCAACGGCCAACTCACGGCAATCGATTCGGGCAACAACGAATCGCTGATCTATCTCGAAATCGATCGCCAGGCCAGCACCGATGAAATGGAGAAAATTCGCGAAGCCATCGCAGCGGCTTTGAGCGATGTTCGCGAATCGGTAGCCGACTGGCAGATCATGCGCGACAAGATGAATGCGATCGCCGAAGAGATGGCAACGCGTCCGATGCCAGCTACCGCAAGCCAGCGTTCCGAGGCACAGGATTTTTTACGTTGGGCCGCCGATAACCATTTCACTTTCCTCGGCTACCGCGAATACGAAGTCAGCCATATTCAAAATCAACGCATGCTGACCGTGGTTTCCAATACGGGCTTGGGTCTGATGCGCGGCAAGGATGCCGATGTCAAACCACGTCCGCTGGCCGGATTGGCCGCGGCAGATTTGCCCGCCGGCGCCACCATGGAACCCTTGATCCTGACCAAGACCAATGCACGTTCCACCGTGCATCGCGCCGGTTACATGGATTACATCGGCGTATTGGTATTCGATGAAAGCGGCAAGGCCATTCGAGAACAACGCTTCCTCGGTTTGTACACATCCAGCGCCTACAAGCGCCGCCCATGGGAAATTCCACTGGTTCGCCAGCGCCATGAAGCCGTGATGGAAGCCTCGGGCCTGGGCGAAAACAGCCATAGCGGCAAGGCATTGCGGCACATTCTGGAAACCCTGCCACGCGACGAACTTTTCCAGGCCAATACCGAAGAACTGTCACGTACCTGCATGGGCATTCTTGCATTGCAGGAACGCGTACGCCCGAAACTGTTTTTACGCCGTGATCCCTTTGGCCGTTTCTATTCTGCGTTGGTCTATATTCCGCGTGATCGTTTCAGCACCGAAGTGCGTGAACGCATCGAAGCCCTGTTCATGCGTGAACTCAAGGGCGAGCGTCTGGATACCAATATTCAAATCGGTGAATCGCCGCTGGCGCAACTGCACCTGACAATCCGCCCGAAAAGCGGTGAAAAAGCGACTGCGGATACGGCGATGCTGGAAGCCGAATTGTTGAAAATTGTCCGCAATTTCCAGGACGAGCTGCGCGACCTTCTGGTGCAGCAATGCGGAGAAGAAAAAGGCCTGAAGCTGGCCAATCGTTATGGTCGCGCCTTGCCGACGGCTTACGTCGAATCGGTTTCGCCGGTGATCGCCGCGGAAGACGTGCAGCAAGCCGATATGTTGGAAAACGACGACCAACTGCGACTGAACCTGTATCGCTCGCCGGACGACAACGGCCTTCGCTTCAAGCTGGTTCGCCTAAGCAAGGAAATTGCATTGTCCGATGCCTTGCCGATGCTGGAAAATCTCGGCCTTCGCATCAACAGCGAACATCCGTATGAATTGAATCTGGA
>CAZPCE010000388.1:0-2709 GCA_964584915.1 uncultured Arenimonas sp.
GCTCCGCCAAACGCCCCGATCCCGATCAAAGCATGGTGGACATCGCCAATTACGTCACCGATTACCGCATTGATTCGCCGGAAGCATTCACTACTGCGCGATACATGCTGCTCGACTCGCTGGGTTGCTCGATGCTGGCCATGAAGCATCCGGAATGCACCAAGCATCTTGGCCCGATCGTCCCTGGCGCCACCATGGCGGGTGGTGCCCGCGTGCCGGGTACTTCCTTTGAACTGGATCCGGTACAGGCTGCCTACAATATTGGTGTGCAAGTCCGCTGGCTGGACTTCAATGACACCTGGCTGGCGGCCGAATGGGGCCACCCGTCGGATAATCTCGGCGCGATTCTAGCCGTTGCCGATTATCAAAGCCGCAAGGCCGAACGTGAGGGCGGCAAGCCGGTACTGATTCGTGACGTGCTTTCCGCCGCCATCAAGGCGCATGAAATTCAGGGCGGATACGCCTTGAAGAACAGCTTCAACCGCGTTGGTCTCGATCACGTGATTCTGGTCCGTCTGGCGTCCACTGCCGTGACGACGCACATGCTGGGCGGCGGCAAGGAAGAAATCATCAACGCCGTCAGCCATAGCTGGATCGATGGCGGCGCGCTGCGTACCTATCGCCACGCGCCTAACGCGGGGCCGCGCAAGAGCTGGGCAGCCGGCGATGCCTGCCGTCGTGCCGTAACCCATGCATTCAACGCGATGAAGGGCTGTGTCGGCTATCCAAGTGCCGTGACCGCCAAGACATGGGGTTTTGCCGACGTCCTGTTCAATGGCAACCAGTTCCAGTTCGAGCGCCCATTCGGTGCCTATGTGATGGAAAACGTGTTGTTCAAAATCAGCTTCCCGGCCGAGTTCCATGCCCAAACGGCAGTGGAGTGCGCCATGCAGTTGCATTCCGAGGTTGCCGGCAAGCTGGACCAGATTGAGCGCATCGAGATGGAAACGCAGGAAGCCGGCGTCCGCATCATCGATAAAACCGGGCCCTTGGCAAACTACGCGGATCGCGATCACTGCCTGCAATATATGGTTGCTGTGCCCCTGATCTTCGGAAGGCTCACGGCGGATGACTATACCGATGCGGTGGCGGCGGATCCGCGTATCGATGCGCTGCGCGAAAAAATGGTGGTCAAGGAAAACCCTCAGTTCACCGCGGATTACTTCGATGTGGACAAGCGCTATATCGGTAACTCGATACAGGTTTTCTTCAAAGACGGCACCAAGACCGAAAAGGTCTCCATCGATTACCCGATCGGGCATCGCGAGCGCCGCGGAGAGGGCATTCCCGTGCTGCTGAAAAAGTTTGAAGACGCCATCGGTGGGCACCTGTCAGCACATCAGGTGAAGCAGATTTTGGCCTTGACCCAGGATACCTCCAAGTTCGAAAGTACCCCGGTTCACCGCTTCCTCGATTTATTTGTGGTTTGAGTGTTAAAGCTTGGCTTTTGTTGTTAAATTTGTTATGTTCACGTTAACGTGCCGGATACAGGAACGTTGATTTCCTATTTGTTAGCGGGCTCTGAACTGTTCTGCAAGCAAACTTATTTTTGTCTTAACTAGTGAATTTGGAGCATTTTTATGAAGAAGAAACTCCTGTGTTGCGCCCTGCTTGGTTGCCTGTCGATGGCTCAATCTGCAATGGCTCAAGACTTTGATGACCGTTGGTACATCTCGGGTACCGTTGGTATTTTAGGTACTGATGGAGAGCGCGATGCTGCTCTTACCGGTGATGCTTCAAACGCAGCATTGTTCGGTTTTGGCGTCGGCAAAATGGTCTCGCCAAACGTTTCGGTTGACGTTGAAGTAGATCGCTCCAGCCCATCGCTGGACATCCTCCCCGATATCGATTGGGAACTCACCAGCCTTGCTGTGACTGGTCGTTACCATTTCATCAAGGAAGGCCGTAACTGGTGGCCGTACCTGGCCGCAGGTTTGGGCGCCCAGAAAAATAAATTCAAGTTCCCAGGCGGTAGTGCGGACGGTGGCTCGAATATGCTCGCAAAAGTCGGCGCCGGTCTGCAGGCTGACGTAAGCGATCACGTTGATATCCGTCTTGAAACCGGCTTGCGTTTCGACTTCAACGACGATTTCAATGCTGGCCATTATCAAGATCTGTACGCCACTGCTTCTGTCCTGTTTGCCCTCGGCAACCTGCCAGCTCCAGTGACACCAGACGCACCGGTCGCACCTCCTGCTGAAGATTGCTCGACGAAAGACGACGACGGCGACGGCGTGAACAACTGCAACGATCGTTGCCCTAATTCACAAGCTGGCCAAGCCATCGGTCCAGACGGCTGCCCAGTGCCTTTGACGATCGATCTGAAAGGCGTGAACTTCGACTTCGATAAAGACACGCTGCGTCCTGACGCTGTCGTGATCCTCGACGAAGCTGCCGACATCCTGAACAAGTACCCACAACTCCGCGTTGAAGTTGCTGGTCATACTGACGCAGTCGGTACCGAAGCTTACAACCAAGACCTGTCACAACGTCGTGCACAAGTCGTGTACAACTACCTGACCGGCAAAGGCGTAGACGCTGCTCGTTTGGTTGGTCCGAACGGTTTCGGTGAACTGAAACCAATCGACGTCAACACCACGAAAGAAGGTCGCGCACGTAACCGTCGCACCGAGCTGAACGTTCAAAACTAATCTGAACTGTTCCTAAGCTGAACGAAGCCCGGCCTTGGCCGGGCTTCTTTTTTGTTGC
>CAZPCE010000389.1:0-2693 GCA_964584915.1 uncultured Arenimonas sp.
CGCAGACTGGCGACATTGTCAGTGTGTGTGTAGGCGTTCATAAAAAATCTCCTTGAGTGTTTGTACTGGTTTTGATGCACGAACAGTTTGTATGGTTGCAAGGTTTTTTACGCGTGGCCTAAGTCCTAATGACCATCGTCATACGGATTCGATAATTCGCCATGCCGAAAGTCATGCCGTTTTCGTTATCAAGTCACGAAAAAATCACGGAGCCCCTGTTTGAATAAAGACATGACATCCTTTAACCGCATGGCCCTCAGCGTTTTATTGCTCGCGTTCTCATGCGTGCTGTCCGTCAACTCGGTATTCGCTGCCGACAATGCGCCGGCCTTCAATAATTCCCGCTATGTGCTGGTGGATGACGTGCGATTGCATGTGCGCGATTGGGCCGGAAACGATAGCGGCCTGTGTCCTGTATTGTTGGTGCATGGTTTTGCCGGTTCGACGTTTTCGTTTCGCGAATTGGCGCCGGCATTGGCTAAAGCGGGCCATCCGGTATTGGCGGTTGATTTGCCCGGTTACGGTTACAGCCAGCGCAGCGCTTTCAGCGGCGAAGCGGCGATGGCTTTGTGGCAATTGCTCGAACGTGAAAAGCCGGGGCAATCCTGGTGCCTGCTCGGGCATTCTATGGGCGCAAAGCTGGCAGGACAGATGGCGGCGCTCAAACCCGCAAGCGTCCAGGCCATTGTCTACTCCAACGGATCGCCGCTGGTATCTTCTGAACGCAGGAAAAAATGGTTCACCAGCTCGAGTTTTATCCGCAACGCAGCGATCAAATGGATAGAAAAACATTATTTGAATGAAAAGAAATTCATCGAGGTCTTGAGTCAGGCCTATGCGCGACCGGCGACCCGTGAAGAAGCCCAGGGTTATTTGAAGCCATTGCTGTTGCCGGGAACGGTGACGGCCGCGTTCTCGGGTTATGCAAAAAAATGGGCCGACGACATCAAGCCTTCGCAGATAAACGCGATTCCAAGTTTGATCATCTGGGGCGACAAGGATACGTGGGTTAAACCCGAAGTCGGAAAAACGCTGGCAAAGAATATTCCGACGGCGAAGTTCTTGATGGTTCCCGGCGCCGGGCATTGTCCGATCGAAACGCATTTTGCCAAGGTACTGCCGAACATTTTGCAGACGTTTTCGGAAACACCTAGAACAGCGAAAGCCCGATAAGGTCGCGTACCGGAGCAAAGCTGCGGCGATGTTCGGGGCAGGGGCCGTGCAACTTGAGCGCTTCAAAATGCGCAGCCGTCGGATAGCCCTTGTGTTGCGCGAATTCGTATTGCGGGAATTGCTCGTGCAACTTGAGCATGTAGGCGTCGCGAGCGACTTTCGCCAAAATGGACGCCGCCATGATGCAGGTCTCGCGAGCGTCGCCCTTGACCAGCGCTTCGGCCGAGCAGGAGAGCCCTGGCGGGATTTTATTGCCGTCTATCAATGCATGTTCGGCTTTGACGCTTAATTCGTTCACGGCTCGCCGCATGCCTTCCATGGTCGCCTTGAAAATATTCAGGCGATCAATATCAGTCGCTTCGATAAAAACGATTTTCCAGGCCAGCGAATATTGCTGGATTAGTGGAAATAGCTGTTCGCGTTTTTTTTCGGAAAGCGCTTTTGAATCGCCGAGTCCCGCGATGGGTTTTTCCGGATTGAGTATGACTGCAGCACACACGACCGGTCCGGCCAATGGACCGCGGCCGGCTTCATCAACACCAGCAACCCATCGCGGCGTCTTGCTCATTGTTTTTGCGCGAGCTCAAGCACGACATTGGCTGCCAGATGATTGGCATCACGTTTCAGATCCCGATGGATGCAGGCAAATTTCTGCATCAAGGGTCGATAGTCTTGCGGCGAACCCAACATGGGCTTGAGCGCGGCGGCAATATTTCCCGCCGTGCAATTGCTTTGCATCAGTTCCGGCACCACGGCTTCATTGGCGAGCACGTTCGGCAAACTGTAGTAATCGATTTTCATCATGCCGAAGGCTTTGACGATGAAATAGGTGAGCGCCGAAATTCGATACGCCACCACCATCGGGCGCTTGGCGAGCAGGGCTTCCAGCGCCGCAGTACCGGATGCCAGTAGGATAAGGTCCGATGCGATCATCGCCTGATGTGATTGCCCATCGATAATCTGCAAATCGCCGATGCTTCTGTTTTGCAGCAATGCTTCGATCACATCGCGGCAACTCTTGTTGGCGGCGGGGATCACGCAAATCATGTCGGGATGGCTTCGTTGCAGCAGGCTGATGGCATCAAGAAACACCGGAAGAAGGCGTTGAATCTCGCTGCGTCTGCTGCCCGGAAGCACCGCGAGTATTTTTTTATCCCGCGGCAGACTCAGCCGTTCGCGCGCTGCGAATTGATCGGGCTCGATATCGAAACGATCGGCAATCGGATGCCCGACGAAATCGGCTGCAACGTTGTAGCGTGCATAAATCGGCGGCTCCATCGGGAACAGGCAGAGTACGCGATCGGCCGATTCGGCAATTTTTTTCGCCCGTGATTCACGCCAGGCCCAGATCGACGGGCTGACGTAATGCACGGTCTTGATACCTTTGCGTTTCAGTTTTTTTTCGAGCCCGAGATTGAAATCCGGTGCATCGATGCCGATGAAAACATCCGGCTGCCAGGTGAATATGCGTTCAAAAATCGCGTGCCGAAGTCGCAGCAGCCGAGGCAGGTGTTTTAGTA
>CAZPCE010000390.1:0-2681 GCA_964584915.1 uncultured Arenimonas sp.
GATTGAAAGCCGGCACAAAAGCGCGCGCGATGTATGGAAAAGATGTCGTTGCCGAACGCCATCGCCATCGTTATGAATTCAATAACCGATATCGAAACCAACTCGAAGAAGCCGGTTTGATCATTTCGGCCAAATCGATGGACGATCTGCTGGTCGAAATGATCGAACTGCCGAATCACCCGTGGTTTGTCGCCTGCCAGGCGCATCCGGAGTTTTTATCCACGCCGCGTGATGGGCATCCCTTATTCATCGGCTTTATCCGCGCCGCTCGCGAATACAAGGCCGGCGGCAGCTTGTTGAAAGAGGTAAGCGCATGAAGCTCTGTGGCTTTGAAGTAGGGCTGGATAAACCGTTTTTCCTGATAGCCGGTCCTTGCGTCATCGAATCCATGCAGTTGCAAATGGAGGTCGCCGGTAAACTGAAGGAAATCACCAGCCAACTCGGCATTCCGTTTATTTTCAAATCGAGTTTCGACAAAGCCAAGCGTACTTCCGGCACCAGTTTTCGCGGCCCGGGCCTGGAAGAAGGCTTGAAAGTATTGGCCGAAGTGAAAAAACAAATCGGCGTGCCGGTACTGACCGACGTGCACGAATACACGCCGATGGATGAAGTGGCGAGCGTGGTCGATGTATTGCAAACGCCTGCGTTTTTATGCCGTCAAACCGACTTCATCCAGAAAGTCGCTGCGACCGGAAAACCGGTGAATATCAAGAAAGGCCAATTCCTCTCCCCTTGGGAAATGAAACACGTTTCCGCCAAAGCGCAGGCAACCGGTAATCAGCAAATCATGGTGTGCGAGCGGGGCGTCAGTTTCGGCTACAACAATCTCGTCTCGGATATGCGATCGCTTTCGGTGATGCGCGATACCGGTTGCCCGGTCGTATTCGATGCAACCCATTCGGTGCAATTACCCGGCGGCATGGACGGCAAGTCCGGTGGCCAGCGCGAATTCGTACCCGTGTTGTCGCGTGCCGCGATGGCTGTCGGTATCGCCGGTATTTTCATGGAAACGCACCCGGATCCTGACAAGGCTTTGTCAGACGGTCCGAATGCCTGGCCATTGGGGAAAATGGCGGCATTGCTTGAAACCTTGAAAGCGCTTGATGAAATAACCAAGCGAAACGGATTCCTGGAGAACGGCCTGTAATGCGTTTTCTTTTTGCCGCTTTCATCCTGACGGTCTGTCTGCTTTCCTCCGGAAGTGTTTCAGCTGCTCAACCATCGACCTTCGAGAGTGCGGTCAACTATCACCGTCAGGTATGCATTACGGCGTATTACGATGGCAAGAGCCAGAAAGAAGTGATCACGGAGATGATCTCCAAGAAAACGGCCGAACCATTCCTGGCACGTCTGGCAATTGGGGCGCCGCAAAACTGGAAGCCGCTTGGCGACAAGAAAGTTCCGCTCGAAAAACGTCTGGAAGCTGCCATCACCCTGGTCGGTTTGGCGATCAGTCATGGCGGGCGCGAAGACAAGCTCGTTGCCAAGGCTTATTCGGTAATGTACTTCCCGGTGCCAAAGAGTGAGGACTGCCAGCTTCCAAAAGGCTTGGCAGAGTTCGTGAAGAAGAATAATTTCTGGCGTTAACTACGGCCAGACCCAGTAACCTGAAATAATCCGAAAGCCATCAAAGCCCAGACTATGACGACCATCACCAAAATCATCGCACGCGAAATTCTCGATTCACGCGGCAATCCCACACTCGAAGCCGAAGTTACATTGGGCTCTGGCCACGTTGGTCGTGCCGCCGTGCCGTCGGGAGCCTCCACCGGCAGCAAGGAGGCCGTCGAATTGCGCGATGGCGATAAATCGCGTTACATGGGCAAGGGCGTGAAAAAAGCCGTTGCCAACGTCAATACGACTATCGCCGATGCACTCAAAGGCTTTGATGCGGCGGACCAAAAAGGCCTGGATCACAAACTGATCAATCTCGACGGTACCGACAACAAAGGTCGCCTCGGGGCAAATGCGCTGCTGGGTGTTTCGATGGCGAATGCTCATGCCGTTGCCGCCTCGAAAAAACTTCCGTTATGGGCGCATTTGGCCGGAGACAATGCAGTCACATTGCCGGTGCCGATGATGAACATCATCAATGGCGGCGCGCATGCCGACAACAACGTCGACATGCAGGAATTCATGGTGTTGCCGGTCGGCTTTGATTCTTTCAGCGAAGCGTTGCGTGCCGGCACCGAAATTTTCCATTCATTGAAATCCGTTCTGAAGTCGCGCGGCCTTTCCACGTCGGTCGGCGACGAAGGCGGTTTTGCGCCAGACCTGAAATCGAATGAAGAAGCGCTGGAAACCATTCTCGAAGCCATCGGCAAAGCCGGCTACAAGGCGGGCGACGATATCCTGCTCGGGCTGGACGTCGCCAGTACGGAATTCTACGAAAACGGCAAATACAATCTGATGGGCGAGGGCAAACGGCTTTCATCCGAACAATTCGTCGATTTCATGGACGGCTGGGCGAAAAAATATCCGATCATCACGATCGAAGACGGTATGGCGGAAGACGATTGGGATGGCTGGAAGTTGTTGTCGGACCGTTTGGGCAATTCCATTCAATTGGTCGGCGATGATTTGTTCGTCACCAATCCGAAAATTTTCCAGGAAGGTATCGACAGGAAAATTGCGAATGCCATTCTGATCAAGGTCAACCAAATCGGTACGCTGAGCGAAAC
>CAZPCE010000391.1:0-2662 GCA_964584915.1 uncultured Arenimonas sp.
CGTCGCCGCTCAGGCCGAGTTGCTCGTGGATTTTTGGCAAGTCATGGATATCGAAGGTATTCACGTCGGGCGTCATGTCGCTGTGATCGACCAGATAACGCTCTACGCCGTGTCTTGAGCCGAACTCAAAAGCATCTCTTGCAAGCCGTACGAATTCATCAAAAGACATCGTGCCGGAAGTGCGGACGCTGACAATTCCCTGATCTTCGAGAAATTCGAGCGTGAATGCCATGACGCCTCCGCGTTTCGGGAAAGGGGTACGGCAAGGTCGGCTGGCGAGCCGCCCCCGTTTCCCCCATCTTATTTGACTTTTATAGCCTGCGCTTCGATGCCATGGCTCGATAAAGCCTGCTTCGCGGTAGAGAGCGCACTGGCACTGTTATATGGCCCAAGACGAACGCGATAGACGGTGGTGCCATTGATTTCTGCGCTTTCGATGCGGGCAACTTCGCCCGTCATCGCGATGGTGGCTTTCAGGTTTTCCGCTTCATCGGCATTCTTGAATGCACCGGCTTGAATCAGGAAACGCGATTCGGCAGGCATGGCCACTTCAGGTTCGGCAGTCACCAGGTCCGGAGTGGCGGGATTCACCGGCGTCGCCTTTTTCTTTGCTTCGGCTTCTGCCTGCGCCTGCAATTCGGCATCCGGAATCACCACTTCCTTTTCCGGCAGCAGGGTATAGAAATCGTATTTCGGCTTTGGTTTTTCGATCGGTTCCTGTGCCACCGGATCTTCACTGTGCGTCAGCGGTGCTTCGGCGCCCGGATTCGGCGTTGGCTGGTCGTTGTTGAGATTTTTCCAGTAATCGCCCAGGAAAAAATACCCGGCGATAACCAAGCCCAGCGCCAGGCCAATGAATGCCCATAGCCATGCAGGCATGCCGCCATTGCTGCCACTACGTTTTGCTTGTCGTTTTGAAGCCATTACATCGTCTCCGGAGCTGATACGCCGAGCAGATTCAAGCCATTGACCAGCACTTGCTGGGTGGCCTTGCACAGGCCCAGACGGGCATGACGCAATTCTTCTTCGGCATTTAAAATGGGTTCGGCATTGTAAAAAGCGTGAAAGGCCGCCGCCAATTCGCGCAGGTAATTTGCCAGTATTTGCGGGCCGCGATGCAACGCAACCGCTTCTATGATTTCCGGGTAACGCATTAGTTCACCCAGCAATTCGTCTTCCTGCGGGGTCGTCAGCAATTTGCGCGAGGCGAGTGCGGCACTGTCGTTGTAGCTGAGATTTTTTTCTTTCAGCTGGCGGAACAGCGCGCAGACGCGGGCATAGGCGTACTGGATGTAATAAACCGGATTGTCGTTGCTGCGGCTCTTTGCCAATTCCAGATCGAAATCCAGATGCTGGTCGTTGCTGCGCATGACATAGAAAAAGCGTGCGGCATCGGTGCTGACTTCCTGCCGCAATTCGCGCAGGGTCACGAAGCTGCCTGCACGTGTACTCATCTGCACGCGTTCGGCACCGCGGAACAAGATCGCAAATTGCACCAGCTGGATTTCGATTTTGCCCGGATCCAGGCCCAGGCCCTGTGCCGCCGCTTTCAGGCGTGCGATATAGCCATGATGATCGGCGCCAAGAATATAAAGCGATCGTTCGAAGCCGCGCTCGAATTTCGACAGCAAATAGCCGAGATCGGAAGCGAAATACGTGGTGGCACCGTTTTCACGGACAACAACACGGTCTTTATCATCACCGAATGCGGTCGCCTTGAACCAGGTCGCACCGCCTTCTTCAAACAAATGACCGTTAGCTTGCAGAGTATCGATCGCGCGCTTCACGTAACCATCGGTCATCAGCGAGCGTTCGGAGAAAAAGCTGTCGTGGTGCACGCCGAATTCCGCCAGATCGCCGCGGATATCGCTCAGGCACCAATCGAGTCCGGCGTTGAACAGTATCCGGTAGTCGGCGTCGCCCAGTAATTGCTTGGCGCGGCTGATCAGTGCGTCGACATGCAATTCCTTGTCACCGCCCTGGCTTTCATCGGCTGGCAGGCCGTCGGTGATTTCAATTGCGCTGTGACGCAGGCGGTCGCCTTCTCGGGCGCGCAGGGCACGTGCGATATCAACCACGTAATCGCCTTTGTAACCGTTGTCCGGGAAGCGCATGTTGACGCCGCCGAGTTCGTGGTAACGCAAAAATACGCTGACGGCGAGAATGTCCATCTGGCGGCCGGCATCGTTGACGTAGTACTCGCGTTGCACTGTGTGCCCGTAGGCTTCGAGCAGATTGGCAACGGTTGCGCCGTAAGCGGCGCCTCGACCGTGACCGACATGCAAGGGACCGTTCGGGTTGGCAGATACGAATTCGACCGTGACAGATTCGCGTGATTGCGCGATGCCGCGACCATAATCGGTGCCTTGTTCAAGTACGCGACGCACAGTGCCGAAGCGGCAAGCTTTCGAGATCGTGAAGTTGATGAAACCCGGCCCGGCGATGTCGACTTTTTCGACATGCTGCGAATCGCAGAAAGTGGCCACGATGGCTTCGGCAATGTCGCGCGGCTTCATGCCGGCGGGTTTTGCCAACAGCAAGGCAATATTGGTGGCGTAGTCGCCGTGCTCGCGCGATTTGGTACGTTCGATCACGTAATCGGGCGTGGGCACGTCTTGCGGCAATTTGCCGTGGCGACGTAAATCCAATATGGCTTGGGCGA
>CAZPCE010000392.1:0-461 GCA_964584915.1 uncultured Arenimonas sp.
ATGCCAATTAAATAAAGTCCAAACGACATGTTGATTGCCCGGAAAAATTCGAGTGGCCGCAGAATATCCCTTGCCGGGAAAGGCTTCCGTGCGCCAACGCACATTGGTATCGGTGTCGCTGAAGCTTGAAGCCGCCTTTTGCCAGCGGATGGCGCTGAAACCCATGCGGCATTTTTTACTTGACCTTGCGATTGAACAGGCAGACGCTATTAATCTGGATCATCCATAAACAGGAACGCGCGTATGAGTTACGTTGACGGTTTTGTATTGCCAGTGCCGACCAAAAAAATGGCGGAATATCGCAAGATGGCACGTTTGGCAGGGAAAGTTTGGCGTGAGCATGGGGCACTGGATTACAAGGAATGCGTTGCCGATGATGTGAAGCCAGGCAAATACACCTCGTTTCCCCAAAGCGTCATATTGAAAAAGGGAGAAGTGGTCGTGTTTTCCTTCATCGTCTA
>CAZPCE010000392.1:471-2644 GCA_964584915.1 uncultured Arenimonas sp.
CAAATCCCGGGCGGATCGAGACAGGATCAATAAAAAAGTCATGGCGGATCCCAGACTGTCAGCGATGATGGACCCGAAAAAAATGCCGTTCGATGGCAAGCGTCTTATTTGGGGTGGATTCAAGACGTTTATCGACCTATAAGCCGCTTCATTCCGCTCAAACCAAAATAAACCAGGCCAATAGGCTATGCTGTGGCGATGAAAAATCTGAAAACAGTGCCATTGCCGCAGTACAACACCACCGATGACGGCGAGCGGCTGGCCCGTGCCAGAATGTTTACTGATGAAATGGGTACACGTCGAACCGTGCGGGATTTCTCGAGCAAGACAATATCCCGTGACGTGATCGCCGCCTGTATCAATACGGCCGGGACATCGCCTAGCGGTGCAAATCAACAGCCTTGGCATTTTGTCGCCGTCTCAAACTCCGCCGTAAAAAAGCGGATTCGTGAAGCGGCAGAATTGGAAGAGCGTGAATTTTACGAACACCGCGCTCCCGGTGAATGGCTTGAAGCACTCGCCCAGCTAGGAGCCGATGAAAAGAAACCATTTCTTGAAATCGCCCCCTGGTTGATCGCCGTATTTTATGAGCGCACCGGTGTTGAAATTGATGGACACAAGGCCAAGCGTTATTATCCGCATGAATCCACCGGTATTGCAGTTGGCTTGCTGATTGCT
Source organism: uncultured Arenimonas sp. (assembly GCA_964584915.1). Classification (GTDB taxonomy): domain Bacteria; phylum Pseudomonadota; class Gammaproteobacteria; order Xanthomonadales; family Xanthomonadaceae; genus Arenimonas. The sequence goes on from CAZPCE010000392.1 coordinate 1,150, forward strand.
GCTCTGCATCGTGCGGGTCTGGCGACGTTGACGCATACGCCGAGCCCGATGGCTTTTCTGAACCAGATTCTGGATCGGCCAAAAAACGAAGTGCCTTACCTGTTGCTGGTCGTCGGACATCCGGCAGATGACTGTCGCGTGCCCGATATTGAACGCAAGCCCTTCCAGGAAATTGCAAACTTTATTGAATGATTGGCAAGTATTTTTCTTGCCATCAAGTAACACGGTCTTTCCATGGTCAGTAAATACGATGGTTCAAAAAACGCGATGCCCCAGATGTCCTTGTTCGGTCTCGGCAACAAGACCTGCATAGAACATAATTATTTTTTCGCATTGTCGCCCGGTTCCGAAGTCCGTGCACAGCTGGGTCTTGTTGCTGAGGAATTAAGAACAGCCCATGCCTTGAATGGCGGCTGGGTTGCCAGCGAACGTTATCACCTTACCTTGCATCATCTTGGGCAATTTCCGGAAATTCGCACTGACCTTGTTGCCCGTGCAATCAGCGCAGCGAATAAAATTCAAAGCAGGGCTTTCGAAATAAAGCTGGATAAATTCATGAGTTTCGACAGCAGGACGGGCAAGTTCCCCTGTGTGCTGGCATCATCAACCGAATCATTGGATCTGAAGAATTTCTGGCAACTTCTGAAAAATAACTTGTTTGCTGTCAGGCTGGGCGAGAATCTGGTGAATAATTTCACGCCACATGCCACGCTGCTTTACAGCAGGCAGTCAGTAAAAGAAATGTCATTGCCCGAGCCGATTCACTGGCCGGTAAAAGATTTTGTGTTGATAGAAAGCCTGGTCGGTAAATCCGAGCATATCGAGCTTGGTCGCTGGCCATTGACGGAATGATGCAGGGAAGGAAATCAATGACCCAGAATCGAAACCCGCAAGCCGAACAAATGGGCGATGAATCCATGGTGCGCAATCTTGCCTATCAGGCAGATGCCATCTGGCCGCAGGAAAAACATTTGTTTGATCGCTATCGCTTGTCAGGCCCCGTCCGGATTCTTGACGTGGGCTGCGGGACCGGCGAAATAGCCCGTCGTCTTGCAGAACATTATCCGGACGCAAGCCTGGTCGGAATGGATATTCTTGAATCCAATCTCGTGTTTGCCAGACGCGACAGCGAAAAATTGTCTGATCGCATTGCCTATGAACACGGTGATGCCTTTGCACTCCGTTTTGAAGATGCCAGCATCGACTTGCTGGTATGCCGACATATGTCGCAGGCAGTACCGGATTTTCCACAGGTATTGGCCGAATTCACTCGTGTTTTGAAGCCGGGTGGCATTCTGCATCTTTTGTCGGAAGATTACGGCATGTTGCATTTTCCGGTAACGGAACTTGATCCCGACCGATTCTGGAATGAACATGCCGTCAGGTTTTTGAACAGTATTGGATGTGATGGCCGCATCGGCAGGCATTCACCGATGTTGTTGGAAAATGCCGGTTATCTGGATATCACGATGGATTTCATCACCGTCGATACCTT
>CAZPCE010000393.1:0-2640 GCA_964584915.1 uncultured Arenimonas sp.
GGATAACCGTTGTAGCGAATCACCGGATCGGGTCCGTAGCTTTCCTTGATGTCGACCACACTACCGACAGCGACCATTTCACCGGTCGTGCTGCGGGTACGCAATTGCGCGATGTCGCTGACTTCGTCGCGGAACGGCGCGTCGGCCTGCGCGTACACATTGTAGGTGCGACCAAACAAATTGAAGTCGTTGACGTAAGTCGAGCCCAGATACACTTGCAGCGTGTTGTACAGTTCCGACAACACCACGCCTTGCTCTTTCGCTTTCGCCCGATCAACGTGCGCGCTCAATTGCGGCACGTTCGCCTGGTTGGTGCTGTACACCGAATACGGATCGAAGCCCGGCGTTTGCCGCAAAATTCCGGCGAACGCCTGTGTTTGCGTATTCAACTCACCGTACCCCAGCGAACCACGATCCTGCACATACAGTTCGGCACCGGCCGAATTACCGAGGCCCAGTACCGGCGGCGGCATCACGGCAAACGCCAAGCCGTCCTGAACTTGCGAGAACTGGCCGGTCAGCATGCCGGCGATTTCAGCCGCGCTTTGTTCGCGCTCTTCTGCCGGTTCCAGACCGATGAAAATTACCGCGGCATTCGGCGTTGCGATGAAGTGCACCGCGTTCAAACCCGGGAATTCGACCGTGTTGTGCACGCCGGGAGTCTTCAATGCCAAGTCGCTGAGTTTGCGCACCATCGCATCGGTACGATCCAGCGTGGCGCCTTCCGGCAATTGCACCAGAGCGAACAGGTATTGCTTGTCCTGCGTGGGAATAAAGCCGCCGGGCACGTTGCGGAACGCGAATATCGCGATACCGATCAAGCCGGCGTACAGCACCATCAACCGGAAACTGCGCCCCATGTTCTTTTGCACGATATCGCCATAGCGGACACCGGCGCGGTGAAACTTCGTGTTAAACCATTCGAAAAACCTGCCGAATATGCCTTCGATGAAACGTCCCAACTTGTCCGGCTTCGCCCCATGTTCTTTCAGCAACACGGCAGCGAGTGCCGGCGACAAGGTCAGCGAGTTGATCGCGGAAATCACGGTCGAGATCGCAATGGTGACAGCGAATTGGCGATAGAACTGGCCGGTCACGCCATCAAGGAACGACAGTGGTACGAACACGGCGATCAGTACGAGCGAGATCGCGATGATCGGGCCCGACACTTCGCTCATCGCCTTGTGCGCGGCCGCGAGCGGTTTCAAGCCTTCACGAATATTTCGCTCGACGTTTTCGACCACCACGATCGCGTCATCGACCACGATCCCGATCGCCAGCACCAACCCGAACAGCGTGAGCACGTTGATCGAAAAACCGAGCAACCAGAGCACCGCGAACGTACCGATGATCGATACCGGAACGGCCAGCAACGGAATGATCGAAGCGCGCCAGGTTTGCAGGAACACCACGACCACGATAACCACCAGCACGATGGCTTCGAGCAGAGTTTCAATAACCGATTTGATCGACTGGCGCACGAATACCGTTGGATCGAATGCCACTTCCCAGGTAACGTCTTTCGGGAACGTCTTCGCCAGTTCATCCATGCGTTTGCGAACGGCATCCGACAATTCGATCGAGTTTGCGCCCGGCGCTTCGAAAATCACGATCGCGGCGGCATCTTTGTTATCCAGCAATGAACGCAGCGCGTAAGTGTTGGAACCCAGCTCGATGCGCGCGACGTCTTTCAGTCGCGTCAATGCGCCGCTCTGGCTTTTCAACACAATATCGCCGAACTCTTCCGGGGTGCTCAGGCGGCCCTGGGCATTGATCGAAAGTTGCAGCGGTGCGCCGCCGGGATTCGGCGATGCGCCGATACTGCCGGCCGAGACCTGTACGTTCTGTTCGCGGATCGCATTGACGATTTCGGTCGCGGTCAGATTGCGTGCCGCCGCTTTTTGCGGATCCAGCCACACGCGCATCGCATAGTTGCCGGCACCGAAAGCCAATGCCTGACCAACGCCATCGAGACGCGCCAGATCGTCTTTCACCCGCAAGTTCGCGAAGTTGGAAAGATACAGCGAGTCGTAGGTTTTGTTCGGCGAGGTCAGATGCACCACCATCGTGATGTTCGGCGAACTTTTCGCCGTCGTCACGCCAAGCGCGCGCACGGTTTCCGGCAAACGCGGCAGGGCCTGTTGCACGCGGTTTTGTACGCGTACGGCAGCCTGGTCGATATCGGTGCCCTGCTTGAAAGTCACGGTCAGGTTCATCGTGCCGTCGGAACCGGCGGCCGATTTCATGTAGCTCATGTTTTCGACGCCGTTGACCGCTTCTTCAATCGGTGCCGCCACCGTTTCCGAGATGGTTTTCGGATCGGCACCGGGATACAACGCGGTGACCTGCACCGAAGGCGGCACGACATCGGGATATTCGCTGATCGGCAATTGCGGAATCGCAATCAGGCCGGCAGTGAAAATCAGGATGGATAACACCGCCGCGAAAATCGGGCGGTCGATGAAAAACTTGGACGCATCCATGTGGTGTTCTTTGCTCATGATTATTGTCCGGCTTTGGCGGCAGCAGGATTTGCAGGCGCCGGTGGCGCCTGGTCAGGCTTGTCCATCGGTACGGTGAGCGGAGTGACCGGTGCGCCGGGGTAGAAGATTTTGCGCACGCCGGTCACTACCACGCTGT
>CAZPCE010000394.1:0-2630 GCA_964584915.1 uncultured Arenimonas sp.
AATCATCAGCGAGCGGCGCATTGATCAGGTAGGGCTTTGTTCCGCCATCAAGGGCGAATTCCATCGATGCCGCGTGCAGAAACAGGCGTCTCAAGCCAGCTTGTTCGGACAATCGCTTATTCGCTTCTTTATCTCCGTATTTTTCATCGCCCGCGACCGGGTGACCCAGATGCTTGGCATGAACCCGGATTTGATGGGTACGGCCGGTTTCGATGGTGACTTCGCAAAAACTGCAGCCGGCGCGGCGTTCAAGCAATTTGAAATGGCTGACCGATGCCTTGCCTTCCGGATGCACGCGCACCATGCGCTCGCCGCCCTGCAAAACCGAACGCTGCAATGGAGCATCCACCGTCATGGTACCGGACGGCATTTTGCCTACTAATAAGGTGAGGTATTTCTTGTTCGGTGCTTCCTCGTCCTCGCCTTCCCGCATCAAGGCCTGCAATTCGAGCAAGGCCGAGCGCTTTTTGGCAATGATCAGCACACCGCTGGTATCGCGATCAAGACGATGCACGAGTTCAAACGGTTCATCGGGCCTCAGCGCTCTCAAACCCTCGATGACCCCGTGGCTGACGCCGCTGCCGCCATGAGCCGCGATGCCGCTGGGCTTGTTCAAGGCCAAAAACAGCTTGTCTTCATAAATGATGCTGGCGGCCAAACGCTCGAGCAGGGATTTAGGCGCCGGCCTGACTTCGCCCTCGACTTCCAGCCGAACCGGAGGTATCCGGACCTCGTCCCCCACGAAAACCCGGGCGTCCGGTTTGGCCCGTTTGCCGTTGATCCGGACCTGGCCGCTGCGCACCAGCTTGTATATCAGGCTTTTGGGTACGCCCTTGATCTGGCTCGATAAAAAGTTGTCCAGACGCTGATTATCGCGATCTTCGGGCACTTCTACCGATCTCACGGCCGTATTCGGGCCGGACTTTTTGGGCGGGGTCGTCATAGTCATATTCGTCTGTTACACTGAGTTCGCGAGATAACGTCCTGATTTCGCTGGAATGTCGGCCGAAAGCTGAGCACCAGTGATTCCTGAAAGACCGCTACCACACTCCAAGGGAGTGACCATGTTAGCTGGTTCGATGGTCGGATGGATATCGCTCGATGTGTTAAGCATCGGTCAGACCGGAAAACGCTCGGCGATTTTCGGCCCCTTTCGAAACAAATGTATAAGCGCTCCCGTGGGTACGCCCAAGGTTTGAAGCGCTGGAAGTTCCAACCAGGCGAGCATGCGCATGCGCGTGCCCCGGAATAGGTGAAGGACCCCGGCGTTCCTCGCGGTAGAGCGTGTGAGGAATAACAATGAAAAGAATGTTGATTAACGCCACGCAGGCTGAAGAACTGCGGGTTGCGATTGTGGACGGCCAAACGCTTTACGATATTGATATCGAGCAGCCGTCGAAAGAACAGAAAAAATCCAATATTTATAAAGGTCGCATCGTTCGCCTCGAGCCATCGCTCGAAGCAGCATTCGTCGAATACGGCGGTGGCCGCCACGGCTTCCTGTCACTGAAAGAAATTTCGCGCGACTATTTCGTTCCGGGCGTTGACCCGAACAAGGCCAGCATGAAGGAATTCCTTCGTGAAGGTCAGGAAATCGTCGTTCAGGTCGACAAGGAAGAACGCGGCAACAAGGGCGCTGCCCTGACCACCTTCATCTCTCTCGCCGGCCGTTACATGGTGCTGATGCCGAACTCGCCGACGGCCGGTGGCGTTTCGCGCCGCATCGAAGGTGATGACCGTCAAGCGCTGAAAGAAGCGATGGACGCACTCACGATCCCGGACGATATGGGCGTGATCATTCGTACCGCCGGTGTTGGTCGCGATGCCGAAGAACTGCAATGGGATCTGAACTACCTGCTGCAAGTCTGGAGATCGATCACCGAAGCAGCACTATCAAAACCGGCGCCATTCCTTATCTATCAGGAATCCCGCCTGATCATTCGCGCCCTGCGCGATTATCTGCGTTCGGATGTCGGTGAAATCCTGGTCGACACGCCTGCGATGTATGAAGAAGCCAAAGACTTCATGCAGTCGGTGATGCCGCATACGCTCAAGAAATTGAAGATGTATACGGATGACATTCCGTTATTCAACCGTTTCCAGATCGAATCACAGATCGAAGCTGCCTACGAACGCACCCTGCGTTTGCCATCCGGCGGTTCGATAGTCATGGATCAAACCGAAGCCTTGACCGCCGTCGACGTGAACTCCTCGCGTGCTACCAAAGGCGGCGATATCGAAGAAACCGCGTTCCAGACCAATATCGAAGCTGCGGAAGAAGTGGCCCGCCAATTGCGTCTACGCGATCTCGGTGGCTTGGTCGTCATCGACTTTATCGACATGGGCTCAGGCAAGCATCAGCGCATGGTCGAAGACCGCCTGCAAGCTGCATTGAAGCATGATCGTGCCCGCGTTCAAATCGGCAAGATTTCGCGTTTCGGCCTGCTCGAAATGAGCCGCCAGCGTTTACGCCCAAGCTTGGGTGAATCGAGTCAAATCATTTGCCCACGTTGCGATGGCCACGGCCGCATGCGCAGTGTTGAATCGCTGTCTTTGTCGATTCTGCGACTGGCAGAAGAACATGCGATGAAGGAAAACACTGGACAAGTGCTGATTCAGGCGCCATCCGA
>CAZPCE010000395.1:0-2625 GCA_964584915.1 uncultured Arenimonas sp.
GATGATGCGAGTGTCTATGTCGATGTCTGGTCAAACACGCAAACGCCGCCGCAGGCTGAACTGCATCATGCAGATGGCAGCAAAATCGCCAGCCTTGTCGACAACGTGATCAATGCCAATCATCCCTACCAAAAATATTGGGCGGCACACGACAAAACCGAATTCGGCGAACTGAAAGCTGCCGATGGTGAAACCCTACATTACAGCGTGATCAAACCGCTGGATTTCGATCCGGCCAAAAAATATCCGGTCGTGGTGTTTGTCTATGGCGGCCCGGCGGCTCAAACCGTGATCAATAGCTGGCCTGGCCGCGCCGATGCGTTCTTCAATCAATATCTATCGCAACGTGGCTATATCGTTTTTTCGATAGACAATCGCGGCACACCGCGTCGCGGCGTGAAATTCGGCAGCGCGCTGTTTCGTCATCAAGGCAATGTCGAGGTCGTCGATCAATTGCGCGGCATCGAGTACCTGAAAACATTGCCGTATGTGCAAGCCGACAAAATCGGTGTATATGGCTGGTCGAACGGCGGCTACATGACACTGATGCTGTTGGCGAAGGCATCGGATACCTATGCCTGCGGCGTTGCCGGCGCACCGGTGACCGACTGGGGTTTGTACGACACGCACTACACCGAGCGCTACATGGATTTGCCGAAAAATAATCCCGCGGGTTATCCGGACAGCACCGTGTTCGCCCATCTGGACGGCCTGAAATCGAAACTGTTATTGATACACGGCATGGCCGATGACAATGTGCTGTTCACCAACTCGACCAAGCTGATGTCGGAATTGCAGAAGCGCGGCACGCCATTTGAATTGATGACCTATCCCGGCGCCAAACACGGCTTGCGGGGCAGCGATGCCTTGCATCGTTATCGACTGACCGAAGATTTTTTTAACCGCTGCCTGAAGTAGGAGGCCGCTTGCGGGCGACGTCGTGAATTCGGGCCCAAGGGCCCTCCTACTCCGTCCCGCGATTCTTGCCGATATAGGGCCGGTAAATTTCACGAATGCGTTTCATGTCGCTTTCGAAATCATCGGTCAGCTCCACCAGCGGTCCGGCTCCGATGGTTTTATCGGGATAATGAAACCACGCACAGCAGACCGGCACTTCGGCCTTGCGGGCAATTTTCCAGAAGCCGGGTTTCCAATGCTGCACTCGCTTGCGGGTACCTTCGGGCGCGAGTACGAACCACATCTTTTCCGAATTGCGGATTTGCGCCGCGATCTGTTCGATGATGTCACCGGGCGCACTGCGATCCACCGGACGTCCGCCGAGTTTTCGCAATATCCAACCGAGCGGACCGCGGAATAATTCGGCCTTGCCGATGAATACGATTTCCACGCCCATCGCCGCTTTTACCGCCATGCCCCAGACCGCATCCCAGCCGGAAGAATGCGGCGCGGCAATCATCACCATCTTCGGTACATCCGGCCATTCGCCGGCCATTTTCCAGCCGCCGATTTTCAGTATCAACATACCCAGATGCTGCGCCCATTTTCCGGCTTTACTGCGTGGCGCATTCGGCGGCAATGACAAAACTCGTTGCATGCATTAATCCCAAGTTTTACTCGAACGGGTGCGCTTGATGTCGGCACGTTCGCGTTTGCCGGACAGCCGACGCTCTTTCGCGCCCTTGCTCGGCTTGGTCGCAACCCGTTTTTTCGGTACGTGCATCGCCGCCTGGATCACGCCTGCCAAGCGCTCGCGCGCATCATCGCGATTTCGCTCCTGCGTACGAAAGCGTTGTGCGCTGATCACGAACACGCCATCGGCAGTCAGGCGGCGATCGCTGCGTGCGAGCACACGCTCGCGCAATGGCTCCGGCAGGCAGGCGGAGTTTTTTATATCGAAACGCAATTCAACCGCCGTGGACACCTTGTTCACGTTTTGTCCGCCCGGCCCGCTGGAGCGCACGAAACGCTCCTGCAGTTCGGAATCGTCAATGATGATGCTGGGGCTGATGATGAGCATGGGCGCAGTTTATTCTATTTTATGCGGGCCTTCCCGCCATAATGCGTTCGAATGAACGCCCCGCGACATCCGCATAGGCTAAAATACGCGGCTTATGTCTACCAACACCATGAATGCGCCGCAAAAAGCGGCAGTCGAATACACCGATGGACCTCTGCTGGTACTGGCCGGCGCAGGCAGCGGCAAGACGCGCGTGATCACCGAAAAAATTGCGCATCTTATTTCACATAAAAAGTGTGAAGCAAAACACATTGCAGCGATTACCTTCACCAATAAATCGGCACGCGAAATGCGCGAGCGTGTCAGCAAGCGGATCAAGAGCGAAAAGACCGAAGGGCTTACCGTTTCGACTTTCCATTCGCTGGGTTTGCGTTTTTTGCAGATCGAAGCGCATCGGGCAAAACTGCGGCGTGGTTTTTCGATTTTCGATACCGACGACCAACTCGGCATCATCAAGGACCTATCCGCGCCCGGTTTGAAAAACGATGCGCTGCAGGCTTTGCATGGCCTGATCTCGCAGGCGAAAAATAACGGCCTGTCGCCGGACGAAGCGTTCGAATTGGCCAAGTCGGCGCGAGAACGCGAAGCGGCGCATTTGTATGATCGTTATCAGGCGCGTATGCAGACGTTCAATGCGGTCCCCTTCG
>CAZPCE010000396.1:0-2619 GCA_964584915.1 uncultured Arenimonas sp.
AGATGAAGCCATTCGGCAGCAATGTGACATCGGTATTGGCCCAGGCCGATTTCAGGAATGTGGCGAGCAAAGCCTTCGACGCCGGCGAGACTTTGCCGCAGATGCTGATTTCCGCCTGCGAGCGCTACGGCGACCGGCCAGCATTCAGTAATCTTGATCACACGTTGAACTTCAACGATGTGAATCGGCTCAGCGCCGACTTTGCCTCTTACTTGCGCAATGGACTGGGTTTGCAGGCTGGTTCACGGGTGGCGATCATGTTGCCGAATTTGTTGCAGTACCCGGTAGCCTTGCTCGGCGTATTGAGAGCTGACTTGATTGCCGTGTTGGTGAACCCGATGTACACCGCACGCGAACTGAAACATCAATTGAAAGATTCGGGCTCGACGGTTCTGATCGTGCTGGACAACTTCGGTGCCGTTGCGGCGGAATCGATTGAAGGTACTTCAGTCAAACATGTGATCACCACACGGGTTGGCGACATGCTGCCGTTTCCGAAATCGAAGATTGTCGATTTCACATTGAAGTACGTGAAAAAAATGATTCCGGCCTTCGATATTCCCGGCGCGATTCGCTGGCCTAATGCCATTGCCAAAGGCGCAGGCTTGCCGCGTGTTTTGTCAAAAGCCAAGCCAGGCGATACCGCACAATTGCAGTACACCGGTGGAACCACAGGTCTGTCGAAGGGTGCCGTGCTGGCGCACACTGCATTGATCGCCAACGTGGCATCGGGCGAACAATGTTTTGGCCGCGTGCTGGACCCGGAAAAAGACAAAGTCATCATCTGCCTGCCGATTTACCATATCGCGGCCTACACCAATATGTTGTTCACGATGGCGCAGGGTTTTCATGCCGAGCTGATCAGCAATCCGCGTGATATTCCCAATCTGATAGCCACGTTCTCAAAAGTGAAACCCTCGCTGTTTTCCGGCGTGAATACCTTGTACGACGCCTTGTTGAATTCGCCCGATTTTGCGAAGCTGGATTTTTCGAACCTGAAACTTTGCCTGCAGGGCGGCACCGCATTGCGCCGTGCAACGGCCGAACGCTGGAAGGAAGTGACCGGCATGAATGTGGTCGAAGGTTATGGCTTGTCCGAAACCAGCGCAGCAATTACCTATAACCGCTGGGACGGACCAAATCCAGTCGGTTCGATTGGCATGGCATTGGCCGAAGTCGAAATTACTTTGCGCGATGAAAACGGCAATGTCGTTCCCATGGGAGAACCAGGCGAATTGTGTGCCCGCGGCCCGCAAATGACGACGGGTTACTGGCAGCAAACGGGCGAATCGAATGATGCATTTTTCGAAGGCGGCTGGTTCCGCACCGGCGATATCGCCAAAGTGGACGAGAAGGGCTATTACTTTTTGCTTGATCGTCGCAAGGATATGATTCTGGTGTCGGGCTTCAATGTGTTCCCGAATGAAATCGAAGATGTAGTCGCGATGCATCCCGGCGTATTGGAAGCCGCCGTGGTGGGCATGCCGGATGAAAAATGCGGCGAAGCGGTGAGGTTGGTCGCAGTACGAAAAGACCCAACCTTGACCGAAGAGGATTTGCGCACGCATTGCCGGAAACACCTGACCGGTTACAAGCAGCCGAAAGTGGTCGAGTTTCGTGATGCGCTACCAAAATCGGCCGTTGGCAAAATATTGCGACGTGAATTGCGTTAAGCGTAGCCCGGGTCATGGCTCCACCTGACCCGGGGTTCCAGCAGATTGAAAATCACGCAGTTGCGAACGATTTCAAACATATGGAATCGTTTGTGCAGAACTCTTCATGGAATGATGGATTTCCCCGGGTCAGATGGGGCCATGACCCGGGCTACGGTGTATAATCGCTCCGTCATTGGGGAGTAGCCTCGCTTCGCCAGAAGCGGTTTGCGTCAACATACTTGGTCAACAGACCATGGCGCAGACAGTATCAATACTTGGCAAGACCTTTGACCATATTGCCTCCGGTTGGCCGGGCGGCGATGTGGTCAATCGTCTGTAGCCCGGCCAAGGAGATCCAATGGAAGCCTTACTTATTTCGACCGGCGTCGTTGCCCTCGCTGAAATCGGCGACAAAACGCAATTGCTCGCCTTTATTCTTGCGGCACGATTCAAGAAACCCGTTCCCATCATTCTGGGAATTCTTTGCGCGACGATCGTCAATCATGGATTGGCCGGCGCACTCGGCGCATGGATCACGACGGTCGTTAGCCCGGAAACCATGCGCTGGATTTTGGGTGTCTCGTTTATCGGCATGGCGATCTGGACCATGATCCCCGACAAGATCGAGGAAGAAGAAACCCAGGTCGCGAAAAAATGGGGTGTATTCGGCGCAACGCTCATCACTTTCTTTCTGGCCGAGATGGGCGATAAAACCCAGATCGCCACCGTGGCATTGGCAGCACACTACGCTGCACCGTTGATGGTGGTGATCGGCACCACGCTCGGCATGCTGATCGCCGATGTGCCCGCGGTGTTCGTCGCCAATAAATTTGCCGAGAAAATCCCGATGAAACTAGTGCATTCGATTGCCGCGAGTATTTTTCTGGTGATGGGCTTGTTGACTTTATTCAAAGTCGAAAAACTTTTCGGTTGATTCACAGGATAAATTCAGACTAATAAAAAA
>CAZPCE010000397.1:0-2599 GCA_964584915.1 uncultured Arenimonas sp.
TGGGCTGGATGGTATTGAGTGGCGAAGCGACCCGCATCGGCGATTACCACCATGCGCTGGATTTGCTCGGCGCCCTGCGTTTGTGCGCCAACGTCCCCGGACAATACGCGATTCCCGCAGCGCTGGAAGGCATCAATACGATCACCGAATTGACGACCGAAAAAGGCCGTTTGTATGAATCCCGCCGCGCCGTGATAGAAGCCTGCGCCAACAGCAAACACTTAAGCCTGGTTGCTCCGCAAGGCGCGCTGTACGGCTTCGTGGGCGTCACCGGTGCAGTCGCCGAACACTTCAATGACCATCAATTCGCCTACGACTTGATGGAGCAGGAAAGCGTACTGGTGGTTCCAGGCTCCAGTTTCAACGTGCCGTACAAGAATTACTTCCGCATCACGCTGTTGCCGGAAGCCGACGAGCTGCGTGAAGTCTTCGTGCGCATAGAACGCTTGCTGGAACGTTACGCCGAAAAAAATGCGCAGCGCGAAGTTGCCTGAATAATGCGTTATCTGGCGCTCGGCGACTCCTACACCATAGGCGAGGCCCTGCCGGTCGAAGACAGTTGGCCAATGCAATGGGCGCATGCATTGCGTGCCAACGGAATGGATGTTTCCGACCCTGGCATCATCGCAAAAACAGGCTGGACCACCGATGAGTTATCCGAAGCACTTGACGAAGCGGATGCCAGCAACACAATCACTCCCCCTTACGATCTGGTGTCGCTTTCGATCGGCGTGAACAACCAGTACCGCGGACGCAGCACGGATAATTATCGTGAAGAATTTTCGGTTTTATTGAAACGCAGCATACGTTATGCCGGGAATAAAGCCGCTCGCGTTTTCGTGTTGTCGATTCCCGACTGGGGCATTACCGAATTCGGGAACAAATCCGGGCGTGATGTCGCTCAAATTGCCCGCGAGCTGGACGCCTACAATCAGATCAATCACGAAATTGCGAAAAACGCCGGCGTGCACTGGATCGACATCGGCAAGATCACTCGCAACAGCGGTGCCGATGCGAAGTTCTATGCCGACGATGGCTTGCACCCCTCACGGGCGCTATATGCGCTCTGGGTAAAGGAATTACTCAAGGTCAGGATCTGACCTTCGTATTGCCTCAAGACGGCTTTGTCTTGTCGGTTTCCTGCTGGGCGCATTCCATCACTATCGGCATCATGGTGCTTTCCAGTGCGGGATCTTTATTTGCGGCCATGTCTTTCAGTTTTTCAATCGGGTGTTTGTCCACCAGCTTGTCGATGGAACAGCCACATACCGAAACGATCATGGCTTCCGAAGCACCATTTGTATTCGACGCTTTCCAGCTGTCTATGCAGGATTGGGTTTCGGTTTTTTTGAATTCGGCAACCAGCTCGGCTTCGGTCTTTTTCGCGCACGAACTTGCCGATAAAAGCGTAAGCAAGGCGATCAATGTCAATTTGCGATTCATGCAGTACCCCTTTCCCGTTATTTTTGACCGTCAAGCCGGCATTGCCATACTAAGCCATCTCCGGGCGCTGACAAAGCTGCGCAAACCGGTCAAACTGGAATCGTGAAAATTGCTCTCGTCACCGCCATTGCTGCCTTTTCGCTGGACGACGACCTGGCGCCGCTCGCCGATGCCCTGCGCCAGGCCGGGGCACAGGTCGAGATTCTGGCCTGGGATGATTTTTCCGTGTCCTGGAAACGTTTCGACAAGGTGGTATTGCGCTCGACCTGGGATTACACCGAGCGCCTGCCAGAGTTCCTGTCGTGGTGCGAACGCACGGCCACACAGACGAAATTGCTGAACACGACCGACATCGTGAAATGGAATACCGACAAACATTATCTTGCCGACCTGGCAAAGAAAAAATGTCCGGTCGTGGAAAGCGTTTTCGTCGAACCCGGGCAAGCAGCCGACAATTTTCCCGATTATGCCGAGTTCGTCGTAAAGCCCGCCGTCGGTGCAGGTTCGCGCGATACCCAGCGTTATCTGGCAAAAGACCGTGCGGCCGCCGTTGAACACGTAGAAAATTTGCTGGGTCAAAAACGTTCGGCATTGATTCAACCCTATCTAGCCGAAGTCGATACCAAGGGCGAAACCGCACTGATCTTCTTCAACGGGATTTTTTCTCATGCGATCCGCAAAGGACCGCTGCTTCAGCTCGATGAAGGCCCGACCGAACATTTATTCGCGCCCGAGGCCATCATGGCCCGTGAACCGAGCAGCGCCGAGCTCGAGGTAGCGCATCTCGTGCTGGCCGCGGCGCCGTTCAAGCCGCTCAGCTATGCCAGAGTGGATTTGCTGCCCTCCAGTCAGGGCCCGATGCTATTAGAGCTCGAGCTCACCGAGCCCAGCCTATTCTTCGAACACGCGCCCGGCAGCGCCGAGCGCTTTGCGGCCAGCCTTTTGGCTCCGTAATCTGGCCCCGGCAAAGCCCGAACGGTTACAATAGCGGCCTCTTCACAGCGTCCGTGCTGTCATTGCGGACACATTCTCGCTTAACGCAGGAAAGCCTCATGAAAATTTTGGTGGGTTACAAACGTGTGGTCGATTACAACGTCCGCATCCAGGTCAAACCGGACAATTCCGGCGTCGTCACCGAAGGCGTGAAACTCTCGCC
>CAZPCE010000398.1:0-2591 GCA_964584915.1 uncultured Arenimonas sp.
ACAATTCCGGTGCGAAAGAAGTGATGTGCATCAAGGTGCTCGGCGGTTCAAAACGCCGTTATGCCCATATCGGTGACGTAATCAAAGTCTCGGTAAAAGCTGCCATCCCTCGCGGCAAAGTGAAGAAAGGCGAAGTCTATGACGCCGTGGTGGTACGTACCCGTTCGGGTGTGCGTCGTGCCGATGGTTCGTTGATTCGCTTTGATACCAACGCTGCCGTTTTGCTGAACAATAAACAAGAGCCGATCGGCACGCGTATTTTCGGGCCAGTAACCCGCGAGCTGCGTACCGAGAAGTTCATGAAGATCGTCTCGCTGGCACCTGAAGTGCTTTGAGCTGAGGAATTTAAATGAACCGTATTCGTAAAGGCGACCAGATCATTGTGATCGCAGGTGCCGACAAAGGTAAGAAAGGTGAAGTGGTACGTGTAGCCGGCGACAAAATCGTCGTGCAAAACGTCAACATCATCAAGCGCCATACCAAACCCAATCCGCAAGCTGGCGTAGCCGGCGGGATTGTGGAACGTGAAGCGCCTATCCATATTTCCAACGTTATGTTGTTCAACTCTGCCGCTGGCAAAGGTGAGCGCGTTGGTTTCAAAGTGCTTGAGGATGGACGCAAAGTACGCGTGTTCCGCTCGAGCGGTGAGGCGATTGACGCCTAAGGAATGATGCAATGACTACTCGCTTAGAAAAATTTTATAAAGACGAAGTTGTGCCGAAACTGATGAAACAATTCGGTTACGCCAACATCATGGAAGTGCCGCGCTTGACGAAGATCACCCTTAACATGGGTGTGGGCGAAGCGGTAGGCAACAAGAAAATTCTTGAGAATGCCGTGGCTGATATGACCAAGATCGCCGGTCAGAAACCAGTCACCACGAAAGCCCGCGTCTCCGTCGCAAGTTTCAAAATTCGTGATGGTTGGCCAATCGGCTGCAAAGTAACCCTGCGCCGTGCCCGCATGTACGAATTCTTCGATCGTTTTGTCAGCATCTCGTTGCCTCGCGTTCGCGATTTCCGTGGTGTCTCTGCCCGTTCGTTCGACGGTCGTGGCAACTACAACATGGGCATCAAAGAGCAAATCATTTTCCCGGAAATTGATTACGACGCCGTTGATGCAATGCGTGGTATGGATATCGCCATCACCACAACCGCTAAAACCAACGAAGAAGCAAAGGCATTGCTCGAAGCCTTCCGTTTCCCGTTCCGCAACTGATACACAGGACCTGACCCATGGCTAAGACCTCAATGGTAAACCGTGATGTGAAACGCATGAAGCTGGCGAAGAAATACGCCGCCAAGCGCGCCGAGCTGAAAAAGGTTATCAGCAGCATCTCTGCTTCTTACGAAGACAAGATCGAAGCTGCTACCAAGTTGCAAAAACTTCCCCGCGATTCTTCACCGTGCCGCATTCGTAATCGTTGCGCGTTGACCGGTCGTTCACGTGGCGTCTACCAGAAGTTTGGTTTGGGCCGCAACAAGTTACGCGAAGCCACCATGCGTGGCGACGTCCCAGGCCTGCGCAAGGCCAGTTGGTAATCGTTAGGTTCCCGTTCGCGGGAGCCCGGCGGATATCGGTGCACATAAAAAGGTAATGAAACAATGAGCATGACTGATCCAATCGCCGACATGTTGGTGCGTATCAAAAACGCACTCGCCGTCGGTAAAACGCAGGTGTCTATGCCTGCCTCGAAAATGAAACTCGCCATTGCCACCGTCCTGAAGGACGAGGGTTACGTTGGCGAATTCCGCGTGATCGGCGAAGGCGCAAAAGCCACGCTTGAAATAGCGCTGAAATACTATGAAGGCAAGCCTGTGATCGAACGCATTGAGCGCGTATCACGTTCGGGTCTGCGTAGCTATCGTGGTAAAGACGATCTGCCGAAAATTCTCGGTGGTTTGGGCGTTGCCATTATTTCCACATCCAAAGGTTTAATGACCGATCGCCAGGCCCGCACTGCGGGTGTGGGCGGCGAAGTCATTTGCCTCGTGGCTTAAGGAGAGCGTTCATGTCACGCGTTGCCAAAAAGCCAATTAATTTGCCGAAAGGTGTAGAAGTTTCCGTTGCCGCTAACAATCTTAGCGTTAAGGGCAGCAAGGGCACCTTGTCGCTGGCCATGCCAGCCAACGTCGAAATCAAGAACGACAACGGTATCATCACCATGGTGCCTGCATCGGACGACGACATGAGCATGGCCGGTACCGTCCGCGCCATCCTGTCGAACATGATTATCGGCGTGACAGACGGCTTCACTCGTAAACTTGAATTGGTGGGTGTGGGTTACCGCGCTTCCATGACTGGTAACGATCTGAACCTGAGCCTGGGCTATTCGCATCCGGTGGTTTTTGCATGCCCAGAAGGCATCACCATCACCACGCCAAGCCAAACCGAAATCCTCGTCACCGGTGCTGATAAACAGCGCGTCGGTGAAGTGGCCGCCAAGATCCGTGCGTACCGCAAGCCAGAACCTTACAAAGGCAAGGGCATTCGCTACTCCGGTGAGAAGATCATCATGAAGGAAGCCAAGAAAGCCTAATTAAGGTTTTCAGCTTACTCAAGGAAATTACCATGTTAAAGAAAATTGCCCG
>CAZPCE010000399.1:0-2566 GCA_964584915.1 uncultured Arenimonas sp.
AACGCGGCCTTGCTGCAGAAAGCCGGCGTCCGCGTCGGCTTGTATCGCAGCGACGATTCCTCGCAAAACGCGCGCAAAGTCCGCCAGACCGCCGGCAATGCCGTCTCCTATGGTTTGCCATGGGAAGCTGGCCTTGCCGCAATCACCAGCGTTCCCGCCGATGCATTTGGCGTGGGCGATAAGGTAGGCCGCATCGAAGTCGGCCTGATGGCCGATCTCGTGCTGTGGAATGGCGATCCGCTCGAAGTGAATACATTTGCCGAGCAAGTGTGGATGAGCGGCCAGGCAATGCCGATGACGTCCCGACAAACCGAATTGCGCGACCGCTACATGAGCGAAGAAAACGGCATGCCGCGTGCATACCAAAAATAATCTACATCGTCCAAACATCAATCAACTCTGTCCGGAAAACACAATGAAACTTCATTTGCTTGCCACCGCCATCCTGCTCACTTTTTCAAGCGGCACATTGACTGCCGCCGATAAAAAAGAAGCCGCCAAATGGGATATCAACAATTTCCATAAAGGCGCGAAAAACGTTTCGTTCACGACCGACGAAGGTACCTGGCTTGATCTCGACGTCAGTCCGGACGGCAGCATGATTGCGTTTTCGATGATGGGCGATATCTACACCCTGCCGATTAATGGCGGCACCGCGAAACGCATCAGCTCGGGTCCGGCATTCGACGTGCAGCCACGCTTCTCGCCGGATGGAAAACAAATCGCCTACACGTCGGACCGCGCCGGCGGCAATAATCTATGGACGATGAGTCGCGATGGAACTGGCGCCAAGCAAGTCACCAAGGAAAATTTTAGGCTGCTCAACAATCCGATCTGGACGCCCGATGGCCAGTACCTGATCGGCCGCAAACACTTCTCGTCCGAACGCTCGCTCGGCGCGGGCGAATTGTGGATGTACAACCTGAAAGGCGGCAGCGACGGCCTGCAGTTGAACAAACGCAAGAACGACCAGATGGATCTCGGCGAGCCCGCGATCAGCCCTGACGGCCGTTATGTTTATTACTCCGAAGACGTCAGCGATGGCGATACCTTTGCCTACAACAAGAATGTGTACGGCGTTATCTATGCGATCAAGCGTCTTGATCGCGAAACCGGCGAAGTGCGTACCCTGATTCAAACCCCCGGTGGCGCGATTCGCCCGCAGCCTTCACCGGATGGAAAATCGCTCGCATTCGTCAAGCGCGTTCGCGACAAATCGGTATTGCACGTAATGGATTTGCAATCGGGCGCCGTGCGTCCGGTCTGGGATGGCTTGTCGCATGACCAGCAGGAAGTCTGGGCGATTTTCGGACCTTATCCGAATTTCAACTGGACCCCGGACTCGAAAAACGTCGTGATCTGGGCGCAAGGCAAACTTTGGCGCGTGGACATGGCTTCGGGCGCACAAACCGCGATTCCATTTACCGCCACCGTGCAACAAAGCCTGGTGGCGCCGTTGCGTTTTTCGCATCGCGTCGACGGCAATGCTTTCTCGCCGAAAATGATCCGCGATATTGCGACCAGCCCGGACAACAACAACATTGTTTTCCATGCCGTCGGCAAGCTCTGGAAAAAAACCTTGCCGAATGGAACGCCAACTCGTCTCACCTCGGACGCAAAACAATTCGAATATCAACCTGCCTACAGCAGCGACGGAAGGAAACTGCTTTACACCACCTGGTCCGATGAAAATTTCGGCGCGATCATGGAAATGGATCTGGCCTCCGGACAAAGCCGCAAGCTCACGAACGATCCTGGCTATTATTACGGTCCTCGCTACTCCAACGACGGTTCGCGCATTTTGTTCAGCAAGCAATCAGGGGGCGGACTGACCGGCGGCGTCTGGGCCGGCGAACGCGGCGTATTCGTCATGGATGCCCAAGGCAAGAATGTACAGCGTGTTGCGAAAAACGGTAGCGACCCGCAATTCGCGCCAGACGGCAAACGCGTTTATTTCCTGACCGGCGGCGGCTTGTCGAAGAAACTGCAAAGCGTCGGCATCAACGGCGAAGAACCGCGCGATGTTTTCACGATGAAATATCCGGATTTCGTCACGATCAGTCCGGACGGCAAGTACATCGCGTTTACCGAACTGTTCAATGCCTATCTCGCACCCATTCCGCAAACCGGCGGCGTGCTTGAACTTTCGAAAGACATTAGTACATTGCCGGTCACGAAACTCAGCACCGATACCGGCGCTTACCTGCATTGGTCGCATGATTCGAAAACGCTGCATTGGCTGGTCGGTGACCGTTATGTCTCGCGCGGCCTCAACGCAAGCGCTGCCGATGCCGGCGTAGCGATCGGTTTGAGCGTGGCAACCGACAAACCGGCCGATGTTTTTGCCTTCACCGGCGGCCGTGTCATCACGATGCGCAATGCGCAAAGCCAGCAGGAAGTGATTGAAGATGGCGTGGTCGTGGTGCAAGGACAAAACATTCTTGCGGTTGGAAAACGCGGCGATGTCGCGATTCCGCAAAACGCAAAAACCATCGATGCGACCGGAAAAACGATTTACCCCGGCATCGTCGATGTGCATGCGCACGGCAACCATTTCGGCGGCGGC
>CAZPCE010000400.1:0-2566 GCA_964584915.1 uncultured Arenimonas sp.
AGCGCTTGTTGCGCCAGTCGTAATCCCACTCGCAGCCGTAATCCTTGTTGCTGTACAAAACGCCGAGGCGGCCGTTGATTTCGATGCCTTTCAAATAATCGTGCACGATGTCGTCGCCCCAGCCGTTCAATTCGAAACCGGTGGTCGGCAGTTCGTCGAAGGTGAAGAAGCTGCTGTAAAGCGGATGTTTCTTCGGCAATTTTTTCAATGCGTTGGCACCGAAGATCGACGTCATTTGCGCTTCGAACGATTTCGCGAACAAGCCGTCGATGTCGTGGTTGCAGTCATCGACGAAAACAAAACCGCCGTTGCGGACATAAGCCTCGAAATTGCGGCGTTCGTCGGCATTGAATTCGACCAGTTTGTGTCCGGCCAGATAACAGAACGGCGCCGTCCGCATTTTCGGGTCCGACAATGCGATCACGTGTTCTTTCGGATCGACCCGCAGTGTCGTGTAATCGATCAGCGAGGTAATCACGTTGGCCGGCATGCGCTGGTCGACGTCCCAATCGCCCGAGTCGTACATCAGGCGCGTAAACCAGAAATCGTATTCGGGCGCGGCCGCTTTTGCTTCACGCAGCAACAACGGCGACACCGCGATACCGGCAGCGGCCTGGCACATCAGTCGTAGGAATTGCTGGCGATTCATGCGTCCACTTTGAAAAACGGGCGCGGACCTGAAAACAGATCCGCGCCCGACAGTTTGTTGCAAAAACAACAGGCGCACGCGTGCAGCGCGCGCCTGCACATCACACGGCGTCCGACAGCGATGTAAACGTGAAGTCGCGCAGTTTCATCGGCGGAATCATCATCAGGAACGGCGATTCATCGTCACCGACGCGAACCGGTTTGCCGAGTTCTTCGACATTGTTCAACATGATCACCGGCGATTCGTTGAAGCGGAAATTCTTGATCGGATATTTGATCTCGCCGTTTTCGATGTAGAAAGTACCATCGCGGGTGAGCCCGGTCAGCAGCACGGTTTGCGGATCGACCATGCGGATATACCAGGTGCGCGTGACCAGAATGCCTTTCGCGGTTCCCTTCACGAGGTCCATCGTCGATTTGGTGCCGCCGGACATGATCAGATTGCCGGGAGAACCCTTGGCTTCCTTGCCCTTTTGTTTGGCCCAGTAACGCGAGTATTCCAGATACGAGACTTTACCCTTGTCGATGATCGACATTTTTTCGCGCGGCAAGCCTTCACCGTCCCAAGGCATGACCGGCACGTCGGCATCCCATGGATCGGAGTGAATGCTCACGCGCGGATCGAACACTTGTTCGCCGATTTTATTGCCGCCGCCTTTCTTGGTCAGGAAGCTGCGGCCTTCATCGGCCTGACGGGCATCGAAGCCGAACATCATGAAGGAAATCAGGCCGGCCGAAGCCGCCGGTTCCAGAATCACGGTGTACTTGCCCGGTTCCAGCGCTTTCGCGTTGGCCGAACCTTTGGCTTTGCTGATTGCGGTGCGAATTTCGACATTGGCATCGAAATCCTTTACCGAGCCGGCATTGCGTGCGACCCAACCCGAACCGGTGCCGTCTTCGGTGCGAACCGTGCAGGTGTAATCCAGACTGGTCGATTGCTGATAGGCGAAATTGCCGTTGCTGTTGGCCGAAGCAAAAAAACCGGTGCCATTCGAAAGAAAACCCGCCGCGATCAACTTGTCGTTCTTGCAAGGCGTGATTGAATCGGCTGCGACCTTGGCACGATATTCCGGCGTGATGTCGGCGATGCTTTGATCGAAGGTTGGCGTCGCCTTGTAGGTTTGCTTGCCAATCGCCGGCATGAATTCGTCGTTTTCCGGTGCGAGGCGCGCCAGTTCTTCGGCACGGCGGACCACGCGTTCCAGCGATTCGTCGTCGAATTCATTGATGGTGGCGATGCCGACGCGCTTGCCGAACGCGACCTGCACGCCAAGTTCGCAATCGCTGACGATGCCGCTGGTCGAAACATTGTTCAATGCAAAACGGATATTGCCGTTGACGCCGCCACCCAGCGTGGCGGTGCATTCGTCGGCTTTTGAAAGCTTGATGACTTTGTCGAGAATCGCTTTGGCTTCTTGTTCGGTATAAATGCTCATTTTCTAGCTCCTGAGTTTCTGCGATCAGCCGAGTGAACGGGCGGTGCTGATGACATTGATGCCATCGAAACGCGCCGTACTCGAACCATGCGACACAGCCGAGACTTGTCCGGGCTGACCCTTGCCATCGAAGAAGGAACCGCCGAAGCGGTAATCGCTTTCATCGCAAATTCCCGAACAGGCATTCCAGAATTCCGGTGTGCGGATTTGGTACGCCACGTCTTCCAGCATGCCGGCAATCTGGCCGTTCTTGATTTCATAGAACAGCTGGCCGCCGAACTGCGCGTTGTAACGTTGCTGGTCAATCGAGAATGAACCGTCGCCGATGATGTAGATGCCTTTTTCGACACCCTTGATCATGTCGGCAACGCTTTTCTTTTCCTTGCCCGGTGCCAGCGACACATTCGCCATGCGCTGGAACTGCACGCTGGACCAGGAATCGGCATAGCAGCAACCGTTCGATTCGGTGCCACCGATAATAT
>CAZPCE010000401.1:0-2557 GCA_964584915.1 uncultured Arenimonas sp.
ACCTCAATCGGCAGGGCAAGGTCAAGCGATGTGAAAGACGCGTCGGTGCCGGCTTCGCATCGGAATTAAGTTGTGTGGACATTTTCGTTATTTGGATTCGGTTTCGTGGCGCTACCCATTTTGGATGGGGGCGGAGCCGAATCGTTAAAGACGCAGAACCAGCGAATTGCGAGCAGTACAGTTTCGTTTGCCCTAACGCACAAATGGGTCCATATTTGGTCTGACGCAGCCTCACACTGAGGTTTGCATGAAGCGCGACCAAAGTCTCGCGCAGAACCAGCGAATTGCTTGCACGACAGTTTCGTTTGCCCTCGCGCAGAAATGGGCCCATATATGGCCTGACGCAGTCTCACACTGAGGTTTGCATGAGGCGCTACCAAAGTCTCGCTGAAGAGTTCTCCGGCAAAATCCGCGAAGGGGTCCTGCGGCCGGGTGACAAGCTGCCGTCCGTGCGAAGCGTCGGCAGCAGCCACCGCTTGAGTGCGGCCACTGTGGTCCAGGCGTACCAGTTGCTCGAGGATGGCGGTCTGATCCGGACGCGCCCGCAATCGGGACACTACGTCTGCGCAAACTGGCAGCGCCTCGCGAGCGAGCCGCAAATTTCGCTGCCGACGCGGGTGTCAACGGTCGTCAATGTGCGCGATCTGGTGGGCGAATTGGTGTCCGCATCCGGAGACCGCGAGTTTGTGTCCCTTGGTGCAGCGTACCCCGGGGCCGGGCTGTTTCCGCGCGCCAAACTCGCCAGTGCGTTGCACGCTAGCGCACGCACACTTGATCCCAACAGCATCTATGACTACCTGCCGCAAGGCAGTATGGAACTGAGGCGGCAGATATCGAGGCGTTATCTGGAGTCCGGCTGCAGCGTATCGATGGATGACATCATCATCACAGCCGGCGCGCTTGAAGCCCTGAACCTGAGTCTGCAGGCCGTGACTCGCCCAGGCGACCTTGTGGCGATCGAATGCCCGGCATTTTATCTAGTTCTGGAAGCTCTCGAGAGGCTGGGATTGAAAGCAGTACAAGTACCCACGCATCCGCGCGACGGCATCAGTCTTTCTGCTCTGGCCGATACGCTTGACCGCCATGCGATCAAGGCGTGCTGGGTGATGACCAATTTTCAAAATCCGCTTGGCAGCACCATGCCCGATGAGAGCAAGCAAGCGCTCGTCAAGCTGCTGGCCAAACGGAATCTCCCGCTGATCGAGGATGATGTCTATGCGGAGCTGTATTTCGGCAAGGTACGACCGCGGCCGGCAAAAGCATTCGACGATGGGGGCCGCGTCCTGCATTGCGGTTCGTTTTCCAAATGCCTGGCCCCCGGCTATCGGGTGGGCTGGCTGGCGCCCGGCCGGTATGCGGCACAGATTCAGCGGGCCAAGCTGTCCACCACGATTGCCACCAGCGTCCCGATGCAGGCAGCCATCGTCGAGTTTCAAAAGCACCGCGGCTACGACAATCACCTGCGGAAACTCCGTCGCACGTTCGAAGCCAATATGAAATTGATGATGCAGGCCGTCGGCAGGCACTTTCCCGCAGGCACGCGAATGACGGCTCCTAACGGCGGCTATTTTCTTTGGGTCGAGATGCCTGAGGGCGTAAGCGCGATGGAGCTTCACCGGCGCGCGTACGAGAAGAAGATCACCATCGCGCCAGGCCCACTATTCTCCCCAGAGCGCCAATTTGAAAACTGTCTGCGACTGAATTACGGATTGGAATGGTCGCCTGCGATCGAAGCAGCCATCGCCACGCTGGGAAAGATCGCCCGGTCTCTCCGCTGATAACAAACCATTGACCCGCGGCAGGTCACGGCAAACTGTAGCGGTCCATTTTCGACGTCACTGTGACTGTTATTCAACGATAACCAGGCGCATTCTGTCTTCCACTAACCAGACAGGATGATTATGTACAAACTTCTAAAAGGCCTTGAAGCCAAGGATAGTTCGAATGCGCCTGCCACCCTGCGCCAAATCTGCAAAGCCATAATGTGGAGCTTCTTCGGCGTCCGCAAAATGAGCTCCCTTAAATCCGATGCGGGCATGCTAGCCCCGATCCAGTTGATCCTGGCCGGCATTGTCGGCTGTGCCTGCTTCGTTATCTTTCTGCTTTTGCTGGTGCACCATCTGACTGCGTAGACTTTAGCGGCAGGTGCCGCGCCGGCAAGTGGAGCCATTGAACGTAGGGGTGCACGCGGCACGCGGCGCTCGCCGCATTGATTCGGGAACTTCCACGGGCTCGTCGTCCCGGCGGAATTCTTGATTCAATTGAACGCTGTAGAGTCCGAGACTTTGAGATCACAAACTGTGATCTCCAAACCCTGCGACAGAAAGGGGCCGCGTCGGTCGCCATTCGTCTTCACCAAGCACCGCGATACCTCGTAGGTCGGGTTAGGCACGAAGCGGCGTAGCCCGACCGACAAAATTCAAATTCCTTGCGGGCCGCTTTGAGGCCGTGCGACTTCACTGCCGCTTGCTCGGGACGGGGAAGTCCCCTTCATTCGTTATTGCGCATGGACGCCTACAACCGCTGCCTCAACAAGAACTCCACAATCAACCCCACC
>CAZPCE010000402.1:0-2545 GCA_964584915.1 uncultured Arenimonas sp.
GAAGACGTGAACCAGATCGAACGTTTTCTGAATACCGGTGCCAATGACCTGATACAAGTATTCTGTTCTTCGTTGCTGATCGGCGCAGTCTTTTTCACTTTGACGGCGAGCCTGGCGGTGCTGGCATTGCTGCCAATTCCCTTGATCCTTTTCGGCGCATTCTGGTTCCAGAAGCGTTTGTACCCGCGCTATATGGCCGCACGCGAAGCCGCCGCAACGGTATCGAATCGCCTCAACAACAATCTGGCAGGCATGGCGACGATCCAGGCCTATACCGCAGAAGCATTTGAAGCCGAGCATGTGCGCGTCGCTTCGAATGCGTTTCGCGAACGCAACGCCGATGCCATCAAATTTTCCGCCGCGATCACGCCCGTCATTCGGATGGCGGTGATGGCCGGCTTCGTGGTCACTTTGTTGTACGGCGGCTATCTTTGCCTTAACGGCAAGCTCGGCGTCGGCAGTTACACCGTGCTGGTGTATCTGACCCAGCGTTTGCTGTGGCCGATGACTCGGCTGGCCGACATGACCGATTTGTACCAACGCGCGATGGCGTCGGTGAACCGCGTGATGGATTTGCTGGAAACTTCATTGCCGAAAGAAAGCAGCAGGGAATTTTCCGGTCCGGTGAGGGGCGAATTGAAATTCGAGAATATTTCTTTCTCCTATGCCGACACGCCGACACTTTCCGATATCAATATCGATATTCCGGCAGGCAGTACGGTCGCATTCGTCGGCGGCACCGGAAGCGGGAAAAGCACTTTGCTGAAATTATTACTGCGTTTCCTTTCACCGGATCATGGACGCATCCTGTTCGATGGCCAGGACATCGCCGACATCAATTCGACCCTATTGCGTAGACAACTGGGATACGTCGCACAGGATCCGTTTCTGACCGACGGCAGCATTGCCGACAATATCGCCTACGGCGAACACGATGCCGACGGCAGGGCCGTTGCAATCGCTGCCGATGCGGCCGAAGCCAGTGAATTCATATCAACGCTGCCGAAGGGTTTTGAAAGCGAAGTCGGCGAACGCGGCACGCAGTTGTCCGGCGGCCAGCGCCAACGCATTGCGCTGGCGCGCGCCTTGTATCGCAATCCTTCGGTACTCATTCTCGATGAAGCCACCTCGGCGGTCGACAATGAAACCGAAGCGGCGATTCAACGTTCCTTGGCACGGGTTTCGAAAAACCGAACGACCATCATCGTGGCGCACCGGTTATCGACGGTACGAAATGCCGACATGATTTTCGTGATCGAAAAAGGCCGACTGGCCGAGCAGGGGCGGCATGATGAGTTGATTGCCCGCAATGGCATTTATGCATCGCTGTGGAAATTGCAAACCGGCGAAGCGGTTGGTTGAGCAACGTAGAAGCGTCCTTCAGGTGAGATAACTCTCGCCAGCTCTTTCGCGCCTGACGGACGCTGCTACGGAAATCCCGGCTACATCGGTTTTTTGAAACGCAGCGTCATGCGATCACTCTCGCCGATGGCGAGATACTTTTCCCTATCCTTTTCTTTCTCGGCGAGCGTCGGCGGCAACGTCCAGACGCCACCGGGGTAATCCTTCGTGTCTTTCGGGTTGGCGTTGATTTCACTGCGTGCATCGAGGACGAAGCCGGCTTTCAAGGCCAGATTGATCACGTATTCTTCCGGCAAGTAGCCGCTGGTTTTGATTTTCTCAAAATCGGCATCGGCCTTCGCACGATGTTCGACCACACCCAGAGTACCGCCCGGTTTAAGCACTTCAAAGAAAGATTCGAACATCGCCGCCTGTTGATCGGCCATGACCCAGTTATGCACGTTGCGGAAGGTCAATACGGTGTCGACCGATTCCGCTGCGCCCAAAACCGGCGCAACCGGGTCGATTTCCACCAGCGTCGGCGAACCGAAGGCTTCGGCGTTGTAGGCAAATTTCACTTTCAGGGCATCGTTCTGTTTCGCGTAGTACGCCTTTCTGCTTTCGGTGGTCATTTTTGCCGGATCATTCACGACGGCAATGTAACGGCCTTTATCCTTCAGCAAAGGGGCGAGAATTTCGGAATACCAGCCGCCGCCCGGCCAGATTTCGATAATGGTCTTCGATGGCGTAACGCCGAAAAATTCGAGTGTCTGCTGTGGATGACGGTATTGGTCGCGCGCCCTGTTTTCCGGCGAGCGCCAGGCTCCCGCCAACAGCGGTGCAATGGCCGAACCGGTTTGCCTTGCCTCTTTTTTGGCATCGGGTTTGCTGTCGCCATCGGAGTGGCAGGCAACCAGGAGACTTGTGCATGCAAGAGCCAAAACCAGTTTCTTCATTTGTTTTCCCCGAAATAATTCATGGCGGAACGATACCCCAAATACGGATAAGATTTTGTGAACTCAAGCATTAATGCCCAGCCGCAAGCGGTCGGGGTATGGCGGCACATCGGTAAATACGCCGGCGCGAATATCGTTCTGGATCTTCTGCCACCAGACCGGATCGAAGATTTCGCCATGCATCGCCAGCAAGGCTTCACGCTGGGCCGGACTCAGCCCCAGAAAACGCGGAAACTGTTCGGGAAAGA
>CAZPCE010000403.1:0-2540 GCA_964584915.1 uncultured Arenimonas sp.
AACCAGCTGGCCACCGGGAACTGGAAAATCTTGTAATACATCACGAAGCGGGTCGGCCGCGGGATCGCGCCGCCCAGAATCAAGGCATCCATGTAACTGACATGGTTGCAGACGATAAGCACCGGGCCTTCGTCCGGCACATTGTCTTCGATGCCTTTCACGTCGACGTTGTACATCATCTTGGTCAACACCCAAGCCACGAAGCGCATCAGGAATTCCGGCACCAGACTGAATATGTAAATCGCCGCAAACGCATTGAGGATGGCAACGGCGAGAAGCAGTTGTGGAATCGACCAATGCAATTGATTCAAAGCTACATAGGACAAACCGTTTGCCACCACCATAAACAACGCATTTAAAATATTATTGGCAGCAATCACGCGCGACACCTTGTCCTTTTCACTGCGGCTTTGCACCAGCGCGAACAGGGGCACGATGTAGAGCCCGCTGAAAATCGCCATCATGAACAAATCGAACATCACGCGCTTGACGCCGGGCTGGGCGATCACCTGCATCAAGGCCAGGCCTTTCTCGCCGACGATGTGCGGATGGGCAAAAAACAGATCCACGCCGAACAAGGTCATGCCGATCGCGCCCAACGGTACCAGGCCGATTTCGACCGTACGATGCGAGAGTTTTTCACACAGTAGTGAACCAATCGCGATGCCGATCGAAAACAGGCTCAGCAACAAGGTGAACGTGCCTTCACTGCTGCCGAGCACGTATTTCGAATACTGCGGCAATTGAGTGAAGAATACCGAGCCGTAAAACCAGAACCAGGAAATGCCGAGACAGGATAAAAACACGCTGCGGTTTTTAGTGACGAAGCTCAACGTGTTCAATGTTTCCGAAACCGGATTCCAGTTGATGGTATCGGTCGTGCCGGGAGCCACCGGCATTTTTCGCGAAGTCAGCAGCCCGACAACGGCAATCAAAATCGTGGCGCCTGCTACCCAGTAAGCACCGGTCACCGGGATATTGATCAGGTTGGTGCCGAGAATCGTGCCCAGCAAAATCGCGACGAAAGTCCCCATTTCCACCAGGCCATTGCCGCCGGTCAATTCTTCCGGTCTCAGCACCTGAGGCAGCAGGCTGTATTTCAATGGGCCGAACAAAGTGCTGTGCAAACCCATGCCGAACACGCACACCATCAGCAGCGGAACATTCTTGTAGATGAAACCGACCGAGGCAATCAGCATGATGGCGATTTCCATCCATTTGACCGCTTGCGCCAATTTGGCCTTATCGAAGCGCTCGCTTAGCTGACCCGAGGTCGCCGAAAATAAAAAGAATGGCAGGATGAACAAGCCTGCCGACAGCTGGATGAAAGTAGACTCCTGTTCCTTGCTCAGTGATACCAGAACGAAGGTCACCATCGCGACCAGGGCATTCTTGAACACATTATCGTTGAAGGCACCGAGCGCCTGCGTCCGGAAAAACGGTGCGAAGCGACGTTGGTTCAGTAATTCAAATTGGTTATGAGCCGTGGCAACCCCGAAGGGATGCCCAAGGTTAGGGTCTGAGATGCCGCACGGCAAGCTTTTAAGGCCGGGTAGCCGATTTTTCTACCCTGGGGTGCGCCTCCGGCATACCGGAATTTTTTTGTGATGCTGATGGGTGGGCCGGAAGCGCACCCCAATAAATTTATTTATGTTTTTCGCGCTCGATTGCACGCCAGCCGATATCGCTGCGATGGAATTCGCCATGCCAGGAAATGGTATCGACCGCCTCATAGGCCAATCGCTGTGCATCGGCGACGGTATCGCCAAGAGCGGTGGCACAAAGTACGCGACCACCTGCCGTGACGACTTTCCCGTCTTGCAGTTTGGTGCCGGCATGGAACACCTTGCTGCCATTCGGCAACGATGCATCAAGACCGGAAATCTCGTCACCGGTTTTCGGCGTTTCTGGATAATTTTCCGCCGCCATCACGATACCCAACGAACATTGCGAACTCCATTCGGCACTGATTTTATCCAGACCTTGATCGAAACTGGCTTCGATCAAATCGACCAGATCGGAATTCAATCGCATCATCACCGGCTGCGTTTCCGGATCGCCGAAACGCACGTTGAATTCGATGACTTTCACGCCGCCGTTATCATCAATCATCAAGCCGGCGTAGAGAAATCCGGTAAACGGAATGCCGTCGGCAATCATGCCCTGCACGGTCGGATTGATCACTTCACGCATCACGTGCGCATGCACTTCCGGCGTAACCACGGGTGCCGGCGAATAGGCGCCCATGCCGCCGGTGTTCGGGCCGGTATCGCCGTCGTGCACGCGTTTGTGATCCTGGCTCGTCGCCATCGGTAATGCTGTCTTGCCATCGACCATACAGATGAAGCTGGCTTCTTCGCCCTGCAGGAATTCCTCGATCACGACGCGTGAACCGGCATCACCGAGCTTGTTGCCGCTCAACATATCGACGATGGCCGCTTCGGCTTCGTCGAATGTCATGGCGACAACCACACCCTTACCAGCCGCCAAACCATCGGCCTTGATCACGATTGGCGCGCCGACATCATGCAGATGGTCCA
>CAZPCE010000404.1:0-2538 GCA_964584915.1 uncultured Arenimonas sp.
TGAGACTTTCTTGCCACCAGCAGCCGCACCGTTGAATTCGGCCTGGATGACTTCAAGCTTCGCAAGAACCGATGCCAGTTCGACCGGCTGGTTGACTTCCCAATCCTTCTGCGGGGAAAGACGAATGCGCGCGCCGTTGGCGCCGCCGCGTTTGTCGCTGCCGCGGAAAGTCGATGCCGACGCCCAGGCGGTATTCACCAGCTGCGAAATGGACAGACCGGAACCAAGAATCTTGGCTTTCAGCGCCGCAATGTCGTTGGCATCCACGAGTTCATGATCGACGGCGGGAACGGGGTCTTGCCAGATCAGCACTTCGGAAGGAACCAGCTTGCCCAAATAGCGGGCACGCGGCCCCATGTCGCGGTGGGTCAGTTTGAACCAGGCGCGTGCGAACGCATCGTGGAATTCCTGCGGGTTCGCGTGGAAGTGACGCGAAATTTTTTCGTACGCCGGGTCCATGCGCAGCGACATATCGGCCGTGGTCATCATTGGCGGATGTTTTTTCGATGGATCATGCGCGTCAGGAATAAGGTCTGCAGGCTTGATGTTTTTCGGCGTCCATTGGTGCGCGCCAGCCGGGCTCTTGGAAAGCTCCCACTCGTAACCGAACAACATGTTGAAGTAACCCATATCCCAAGTGGTGGGGTTGGGCTTCCAGGCGCCTTCGATGCCGCTGGTGATCGCATGCACGCCCTTGCCGGTGCCAAACTTGTTGGTCCAGCCAAAACCTTGTTCTTCGATGCTCGCGCCTTCCGGCTCGGCACCGACCAAGGCCGCATCGCCTGCACCGTGGGCCTTGCCAAAGGTGTGGCCACCGGCGACCAGCGCGACGGTTTCGTAATCGTCCATCGCCATGCGAGCGAAGGTTTCGCGCACATCGCGACCGGAAGCGAGTGGATCAGGATTGCCATCCGGACCTTGCGGGTTGACGTAAATCAGACCCATTTGTACGGCGGCTAATGGATTGGCCAGATCGCGGTCACCGGAGTAACGGCTGTTGGCTTTGTCACTGGTCGCCAGCCATTCGGTTTCGGCACCCCAGTTGATTTCGTCTTCCGGTTCCCAGATATCCGCGCGCCCGCCACCGAAACCAAAAGTCTTGAATCCCATCGAATCCATCGCGACGTTGCCGGCGAGCACAATCAGATCTGCCCAACTCAATTTACGGCCATATTTCTGCTTGATCGGCCATAACAGACGACGTGCCTTATCCAGATTGCCGTTATCCGGCCAGCTGTTCAGTGGTGCAAAACGTTGATTGCCCGTTCCGGCGCCGCCACGGCCATCGGCAATGCGGTAGGTGCCCGCAGCATGCCAGGTCATGCGGACCATCAGGCCGCCGTAATGCCCCCAGTCGGCAGGCCACCAGTCTTTCGAATCGGTCATCAAGGCAGTGAGGTCTTTCACCACGGCATCGAGATCAAGCGTCTTGAATTCTTCGGCGTAGTTGAAGTCTTCTCCCATCGGATTGGTTTTCGAGGACTGCCCATGCAGAATCTTCAGATTCAGC
Source organism: uncultured Arenimonas sp. (assembly GCA_964584915.1). Classification (GTDB taxonomy): domain Bacteria; phylum Pseudomonadota; class Gammaproteobacteria; order Xanthomonadales; family Xanthomonadaceae; genus Arenimonas. The sequence continues at coordinate 1,511 of CAZPCE010000404.1, forward strand.
TGATTAGGCCACCAGCTGGCATTCGTCTGGCCCGTAGACACTGCGTGACTGCCTACGCCGCCCGAAAATGGGCATTTTGATTCGTTTGACATGATTACTCTCCTTGTGACGTGTGCGATTTGCCCAGATTCAGTGCCGCCTGGATGGCACGACACCTTTCTGCTCAATGAATTTTATCTCGGACATCTACTTTCCTCGACCTTTGGCTATTTAGCAAATTGATTGTTATGATCAAATCAATAGTTTTTGACTATCGAAAGTGATTTTTATGAACCTGCGTGATTTGCATTATCTGGTCGCCCTTGCCGACCTTAAGCATTTCGGCCGCGCCGCCGAACATTGCCACGTCAGCCAACCGACCCTTTCCACCCGCATCATAAAACTGGAAGAGGAACTCGGCGTACAGCTGATCGAGCGATCGCCGCGCCAGGTCATGCTGACACCGGCAGGTGGCGATATCGTGACACGCGCGCGCCGCGTACTGGCGGAAGTCGATCAAATGCATGAAACCGGCAGACGCACTTCCGACCCGGAAGCGGGCAGCGTTCGCTTCGGCATTTTTCCGACACTGGCGCCGTATTTGCTTCCGCATGTCGTACCGAATATTCGCACGCGCTTTCCGCGACTCGAATTATTGCTGGTGGAAGAAAAAACCGAAGTGATTCTGCAAATGCTGCGCGAAGGCAGGCTCGATTGCGCAGTACTGGCCTTGCCGTTGCACGAAGACTGGCTGGATATCGAATTCCTGTTTGACGAACCTTTCATGCTTGCCGTTCCCGCCAAACATCCGCTTGCCCTGCACCGCAATCTGCAATTGAACGAATTATCGGAACAGCATTTGCTGTTGCTCGAAGACGGCCATTGCCTGCGCGATCAGGCACTGGAAGTTTGTACGCTTGCGGGCGCCGGCGAAAAGGAGGGGTTTCGCGCCACCAGTCTTGAAACGCTCAGGCAAATGGTCGCGGCGGGCGTTGGCATCACCCTGCTTCCGATTCTTGCAGTGAAACCGCCGGTGGCGGCTTCGGAAT
>CAZPCE010000405.1:0-2515 GCA_964584915.1 uncultured Arenimonas sp.
TGGGTGGCCCGCCATTGGTAAAAGCGGCGACGGGCGAAGTCGTTGATGCCGAAACACTCGGCGGAGCCGATGTACATACCAGCGTGTCCGGAGTTGCTGATCATTTCGCCGAAAACGATGCACACGCATTGGAAATTGCACGCAACGTCGTCGCCAATCTAAACCGCAAAAAAACAATTGGTCTGGCCCTTCAAGCGCCGCAAGAACCGCTTTATCCGATAAACGAGCTATACGGCCTGATTCCCAAAGATACGCGCAAGCCCTTCGATATCCGCGAAGTTATCGCACGCTTGGTCGATGGCTCGGAGTTTCAGGAATTCAAGGCACGCTATGGCAAGACTCTGGTTTGCGGGTTTGCCCACTTGCACGGCTATCCCGTCGGAATCATCGCGAACAACGGCATTTTGTTTTCCGAAAGCGCACTGAAGGGCGCGCATTTTATCGAGTTATGCAATCAGCGCGATATTCCGCTGATATTCCTGCAAAACATTACCGGCTTCATGGTCGGCAAAAAATACGAACATGCCGGCATCGCAAAAGACGGCGCGAAAATGGTGACTGCCGTGGCGTGTTCCCACGTTCCTAAATTCACGGTCATTATCGGCGGCAGTTTTGGGGCCGGCAACTATGCAATGTGTGGCCGCTCCTACGGCGCGCGCTTCTTGTGGATGTGGCCGAACGCCCGTATCAGCGTGATGGGCGGTGAACAGGCTGCAGCCGTGCTCGCCACGGTAAAACGCGATGGAATCGAAGCCTCAGGCAAAACCTGGAGCGCCGACGAGGAAGAAACTTTCAAGACGCCAATACGCGATCAATACGAGCGCCAGGGGCATCCGTACTATGCTTCCGCACGCTTATGGGATGACGGAATCATCGATCCCGCCGATACCCGCCGTGTTTTGGGCCTGGCCATTTCGGCTTCGTTGAATGCGCCGATCGTGAAATCGCGGTTCGGTGTTTTTAGAATGTAAGTCTTGCTAGGTTATTTAGTGGCCATTGAACAGCCATTGCATGCCGAGCATTTTGTCTGACATGCACCCGTACTGCTCACCGCAACCAGATTTATATCGATCGCGCGCTTGTTTTTTTCTGCAAATAAGCGCCTCGCATCAACGTAAAACTCCGGGAGGAAATGCTTTAGGGCAAATGATGCTGCCGTCAGGAAAATCACACACATCACCAAAGTTTCAACCCATGCGTAATTCATGACCACATCCTTGCCAGCTGATAAGTAGCGAACGAGGCAAAGTAAGCCAGCGCAAACAAATACCCCGATGAAATAAAGACCTGCTTCCAGGAATTGGTTTCGCGCTTGATCACGGCAAGCGTGGATAGGCATTGCGGCGCATAGACATACCAAACCAGCAAGGACAGCGCCGTTGGAATGCTCCACTGCGCAGCGATCAGGGGTGATAAAGCCTGTGCCGCAGCATCATCGCCTCCGGAAATCGCATATACGGTGGCGAGCGCGGCAACGGCAACTTCGCGCGCGGCAAGTCCCGGAATCAATGCGATGCAAATTTGCCAATTGAAGCCGATCGGAGCGAATAATGGCTCCATGAAGTGGCCAATCCTGCCAGCAAAACTGTAGTCAATCGCCGGCAAGGTCGCACCATCAGGCGGAGCCGGATAACTCGATAAAAACCAGAGAATGACCGTCAGCGACAGGATTATCCCGGTCACCCGGCGCATGAAAATGATGGTACGTTCCCACAAACCCATCGCGATATCCCGCGGATTTGGCCAACGGTAGCGCGGCAGCTCCATCAATAACGCATGCTCGCTTTTATCCTTGCGGGTCTTTTTGATGACGTAACTCACCAGCAAGGCACTAAGAATGCCGGCCATGTAGAGCGCAAATAAAACCAATCCCTGCAGATTGAAAATCTTCATGACTTCCGTGCGTGGAATGAACGCACCGATCAGGAGCGTGTACACCGGCAACCGTGCCGAGCAGGTCATCAAGGGTGCGACCATGATTGTTGTCAGCCGGTCCCGTGGATCCTGGATACTGCGCGTGGCCATGATGCCGGGAATGGCACAGGCGAAACTCGACAGCATCGGAATGAAAGATCGTCCGGTTAATCCGGCGGCGAACATGAAGCGATCGAGCAGGAATGCCGCGCGTGGCAGATAGCCGGATTCTTCGAGCATCAAAATAAACAGAAACAGAATAAGAATCTGCGGCAGGAATTCCATCACGGTACCCAGACCGGCAAATAGCCCCTTGCTTACCAGGCTTTCCAACGGGCCTGCAGGCAATAGCGAACTTACGCCAGAACTCAGCCAGCCAATTGCTGCTGAAACGCCATCCTGCAATGGTACGGCCCAGGAGAACACTGCCTGAAACATCAGGAACATGACGACTGCGAGAATCATCAGTCCCAGGACGGGATGCAGCACGATGCGATCCAGTTTATCCGCACGGCTATCGCTGTATTCCGGCACAGTAACCGCAATCGCCATGACTTCGCGCACGCGCGGATCGAAGGCCCGCGCCATCGATTCCAGCCGT